>JBHEPH010000169.1:610-884 GCA_046260395.1 Gemmatimonadales bacterium | reverse complement strand
GGGATGCGCGTGCAGCGTGGCGATGATCAGTTCCTGCGTCTGCACGATCGAATTGGCATAACCGATACCAACATGGAATTCTGCCCGTCGATTGGGATTGCTTGAGAAATTCGTGATGACGCTCTTGAAGACCAGCGAATTTGGAATCTGGATGTGGTTGCCATCCAGCGTCATCAGGATCGTGGTGCGCATGTTGAGGTTCTGCACGATCCCCTGATATTCGCCCAGCTGTATCCAGTCGCCGATCCTGAACGGATTGCGTGCGCTCAGCAGA
>JBHEPH010000169.1:0-325 GCA_046260395.1 Gemmatimonadales bacterium | reverse complement strand
CGACCAGCCGCTCCAATTCCCGCCAGGTCGGGGTCAGATCCCAACTGACGGGTCGCTGCACGTCGATCCGGTTCACGACGGCAACGACATCTTGCGTTCGCAGCGCAAGCTGTTGTGCCCAAGCCTTCCGCTCATCTGTTTCGGTCTGCCCGTCCAGAAATACGATTCCTTCGCGCACGGAAACGGCAAGGGGTGCGAACCATTTGCTGGCCCCAAGTATCTTTTCAAGGCGGTCTGCAATTTGTGCATCGCGTGCGCCCGGTTCAATCGCAATCTCTCTGCTGGCATCGGCCGCTGGAGCATCGCCGTCGATAGGAAGTGTTTG
>JBHEPH010000168.1:0-979 GCA_046260395.1 Gemmatimonadales bacterium | reverse complement strand
GAGTTCGAGGCGTTCCTCCTGGAGATCCTGGCCGACTTCGCCATCACGATTCCTGAAATCGGGACCATCACGGCGAAGATTCCGCCGCGGGTGATCGTGACCAGCAACCGCACCCGTGAGGTGCACGACGCGCTCAAGCGGCGCTGTCTCTATCATTGGATCGATTACCCGACACCGGAACGCGAGCTGGCCATCCTGCTGCGCCGGATGCCGGACCTGCCGAAGCGGCTTGCTGCGCAGGTGGTGGCATTTGTCCAGGCGCTGCGCGGCGCTGACCTGGCCAAGCTGCCGGGGATCGCGGAAACCCTCGACTGGGCTGCCGCCCTCGTAGCGCTCGATGCCACGGTCCTTACCGGCGAACAGATCAACCGCACCCTCGGCGCGCTGCTCAAGTACCAGGAGGACCTGGTAGCCATCCGCGGCGAGGGCGCCGAGCGCATGCTGCAGGTGGCACTGGCCGGGCTCGGCAAGTGACCGGTGCGCTCCCCGCCAACCTGGTGGCCTTTGGGCGGGTGCTGCGCGGGGTCGGGCTGGCGGTGATTCCCGAACAGACCCGCCTCTTTGCAGCGGCGCTGGAGCAGCTCGGCCCGGCGGACCGCGGCATCATCAAGGCGGCCGGACGGGTCGTCTATGCCCGGAGTCGTGATGAGGCCCGCCAGTTCGATGTGGCTTTCGACCGCTTCTGGGCGCGCGGGATCGCCGGGGAGGCGGCCAAGCTTGGCGTGCCCCGGATGGTCAGCGGCAAGCGGATTGGCGGAGCTGCCCCTGAGGCTGACGTGGCCTCCCTTCCCGGTGCCGACCGCGACCTCGAGCTTCCAGGCATCCCTCGCCGCACCGCCTCCGGCACCGAGCAGCTGCGGCGCCGGGACTTCGCCGAGCTCTGCCCTGATGAGGCGCGTGATGCGTTGCTGATGATCGACCACCTGGCTCCCCGACTGCCGCTTCGGCCCTCCCGCCGACGCCAGCCCGCTCGTCGCGG
>JBHEPH010000167.1:0-1201 GCA_046260395.1 Gemmatimonadales bacterium | reverse complement strand
TCGAAGCTCGAAGCTCGAAGCTCGAAGCTCGAAGCTCGAAGCTCGAAGCTCGAAGCTCGAAGCTCGAAGCTCGAAGCCGCGTAGGGCATTTCCCCACACCCACACCTCCCCACTTTAATCCTTCTCCCCACAGACGCCTCCCTCAATAACCTATATCCTTATGAGGAAATCAGATTAAGCCGGAGACACAAGGCCGCATGACTCTCTCGCTAACAGCCGAACACGCCCTCCGGGCCGTTCTCTACCTGGCCCGACAGCCAGCGGGGACACGGGTCTCGGCGGAAGCCATAGCCGACGCTCTCGATGCTCCGCGCAACTACATGGCGAAGACGCTGGGGCTGCTGGCGCGGGAGGGGCTCATCACCGGGGCGCGGGGCCCCACAGGCGGGTTCCGTCTGGAGCGATCGCCCACGGATGTGACACTGGCGGAAGTGGTGCGAGCGTTCGAGGAGCCGGCGAGTCGGTTGACAGCCTGCCTCGAAGGGGGATGGCTGTGTGATGGAAACGCGCCGTGTTCGGCGCACCAGCGCTGGACCGAGGTCCGGCGGATGACGCGAGCGCCGATGGAGCAGACGGTGATCGCGGACCTGCTGGGCGACCCGGACGGGCGCGTCCGGTCGAAGGAGGCCGCGGCATGAGTCCCGGCAAGGCGATGAACAGGCAGGAACCCAATACAAGGAGCGGGAAGATGAGTGGAATGAAGGCAGTGAAGGGGCGTTGGATCGCGCTGGGTGCGGGTGGGGCCCTCCTGGCCACATCGGCGATCGCGTTCAGCCTGTCGGCGCCGCGGGCGTCGATGAATGCGGCCATCCCGGACACCCCCAAGCTGGAAAAGATCGAGGGCTCGCAGCTGGCGGAGCTGACGGCCCCGCCGTTCGTGCCGGCGCCCATCACCCGGGACTACGCCACGCGGGTGGTGGTGGACCTCGAGGTGATCGAGAAGCCCATGAAGCTGGCGAACGGCGTCGAGTACAACATGTGGACGTTCGGCGGCACGGTCCCCGGGAGCTTCATCCGGGTGCGTGAGGGTGACCTGGTGGAGTTTCACCTGAAGAACCACGAGTCGAGCGACATGCCCCACAACATCGACCTGCACGCGGTAACGGGGCAGGGCGGGGGAGCGGAGGCGTCGCTGACCATGCCGGGCAACGAGACGGTGTTCGAGTTCCGGGCGCTGAACCCCGGCCTCTACGTCTACCAC
>JBHEPH010000166.1:0-1277 GCA_046260395.1 Gemmatimonadales bacterium | reverse complement strand
ATGCGCCCCCGTATGAACGATGCCAAGGGGTACATGGACCCCATCGGCATTGGCGAGGTAGTCGTTGGCGAGAGTGTTGCGCGAATCGTCGAATCACGCTCCGATGATCTTAAGGTCGGCGACCTGGTCACCGCCGAGGGCCACATCGTCTGCGGCCACTGCCTGCAGTGCCGCACCGGCACCGGCCACCTCTGCCAGCGCACCCAGATCATCGGCGTGGACCGCGACGGCGCCTTCGCCGAGTACATCGCGATGCCCGCCTCCAACGTCATGACCCTCGACGGCATCCCCACCGAAATCGGCGCGGTCATGGACCCGCTCGGCAATGCCGTCCACACCGTCCTCGAAGGCGGCGAGGTCAGCGGCAGCACCGTCTTCGTGCTCGGCTGCGGCCCGATCGGCTGCTTTGCCGTCGGCGTGGCCCGGGCCGCGGGTGCGTCCCTGGTCATCGCCAGCGACCTCAATGACCGCCGGCTCGGCCTGGCCACCACCATGGGCGCCCACGTCACCCTCAACCCCACGCGCGATGACGTGGTGGCCCGCGTCCGCGAGCTGACCAGCGGCGATGGCGCCGACCTCGTCTGCGAAATGAGCGGCCACCCCGCCGGACACGCCCAGGCCTTCGCCGCCGCGCGGATGGGCGGCCGCGTCAACATGCTGGGCACGCCGAGCCGCAGCACCGAAGTGGACTTCGCACGCGATGTCATCTTCAAGGGCCTCACCCTCTACGGGGTGACGGGCCGGAAGATGTACACCACCTGGCACCAGATGGGCCGATTCCTCCGGGCCGGGATGCTCGACCCGATGCCCGTCATCACCCATCGCTTCCCGCTCGAGAGGATCGCCGATGCCATCGCCGTCATCAAGGCCGGTGAAGCGGGCAAGGTGATCCTGGAGATCCAGACATGACCAGCACCCTGCAGTCCCGGCTCACCACCCAGCTCGACCAGTTCCGCGCCGAGGGCGTCTACAAGCGCCTCAACTTCCTCGAGTCACCGCAGGCTGCCCGGGTTCGGATGGAGGGCCGCGGCGAAGTCATCATTCTCTCATCCAACAACTACCTGGGCCTCAGCAACGAGCCCGCCGTCGTGGCCGCCGGCAAGGACGGCCTGGACCGCTACGGCGCCGGCACCGCCTCGGTCCGGTTCATCTGCGGGACGTTCGGCGTGCACCGCGACCTCGAAGCTGCCTGCGCCCGCCTGGTGGGCACGGAGGCCTCCCTCTCGTTCGTGAGCTGCTGGAATGCCAACGAGGCGCTGCCCGCCACCGTGCTGACC
>JBHEPH010000165.1:0-1287 GCA_046260395.1 Gemmatimonadales bacterium | reverse complement strand
GCGCTGGCGCCCGCGACGTCTACGTCTACTTTGACAACGACGAGAAGACGAAGGCCCCCTTCGATGCCCGACGGCTCATGGAGCGCCTCGACCTCCACGAGAGGATGTGCACTGTTATGGATGACCTGACGATCTATCTGGCCGGCGAGATCCACGCACCGTGGCGCGACGAGCTCCGCGAGCTGCTCGATGCCCGGAGCCTCCCCGCAGACATCAGCTACGTGGGCCCCCAGGAGGTCCATGACCGCTCCGACGACATCGGCGAGGACATCCTGGGCACCCAGCCGGGAGCCCGGTACCGGGACCTCATGGGCGGGCAGGTGAACAACCTGCGGCGGCGCGTACAGATGAACCGGGCGGACCTCTGTGTCGCCTACTTCGGGCCGAAGTACAAGCAGTGGAACACCGCCGCCGACGCCGGCGCGGCCGCCGCCATGGACATCCCCGTCATCCTGGTCCGGGACATCGAGCACCTGCACGCCCTCAAGGACCTGGACGCCTTCGCCGCGGTCACCGTCGAGACGCTGGAGCAGGCGGCCGCTGTCATCGCCTACATCTTCGAGTAGGGAGCCCACCGGATGAACAACCCACGGATCCAGAACCTCCGGCGCATGCTGGAGAAGCACCCCGACGACCCGCGACTCCGCTTCGGCCTCGCCCTCGAGTACGAGAAGCTCGAGCGCTGGGAGGATGTGGCCGAGCAGCTGCGGACCTACCTGGAGCTCAACGAGGACGAGGGCAACGCCTGGGGCCGCCTGGGCGCCGCGCTGCGACGCCTGGGCCGGGATGCCAAAGCCCGCGACGCGTACCGCAACGGCATGGACGCCGCCCATCGCCACGGCCACCCCACCATGGCCGCCGAGTTCGAAGAAATCCTCGCCGATTGGGACAGCTGACGCCGTTACAGGATCGGACCCGTAGCCGCACATTTCAACCGCGGAAACCGAGAAGGGCCCCGAGCCGGCGGCATCCGCACCCCGAACCCCGATTTTACCGCAGATTGACGCAGATTTTCGCAGTCAGTTCTGGAAAACCCGAACGATCCCGGCGAAAACGCTGTCTGCGGCCGGCCTTTCTACAGTAGCTTGATTCCCCAGACGGGCCCATCCGCTTCTGCGAAAATCTGCCTGATCTGCGGTTGGAATGCCCTGAGCCGGCGGCCGCCCGGTACAGGGCGTTCCGCCGCCAGCCCTCCACAGCCCGGGGCGAGGACGTCAGTCGAGCATCGACGTCTGCCCACCCACCGCCGGCACCTCATGGCACGCACGGCACCGCGCCTCGTAGCTC
>JBHEPH010000164.1:435-1295 GCA_046260395.1 Gemmatimonadales bacterium | reverse complement strand
ACCTCTGGGGCCGCCGCTACGTCAGCTCCGTGATCATCAACGGCGCGGGCGGCCGGGTGCTGGAGCCGGCGCCGGGGCGGAACTTCTACGTGGGGCTCGAGGTGCGGAGGTAGGTCGTAGGGGCCGACCGTGGTCGGCCCTGACCCCCGGACCCGGTCGCGGCGAGGGCGGACCACGGTCCGCCCCTACGACTTCTTGGTCCACCGCGCATCATCGCGCGTCTCCACCTTCGCCATCATCCGGTCAAACGCTTCCTGCAGGTCGATGCCCTCGCGGTTGGCCATGCAGATCAGCACGAACAGGATGTCGGCCATCTCCATGCCGAGGTCGCCCGCGAGTTCCTCGGGCTTCTTGGTCTTCTGGCCGAAGCGGTGGTTCACCTCCCGGGCCAGCTCGCCAACCTCCTCGGAGAGGCGCGCCATGTTGGTCAGGGGGTGGAAATACCCCTCCTCGAACTGGGAGATCCAGGCGTCGACGCGGGATTGCATGGTGGTCAGGGACATGGGCCGGGAGGGGGAACGGGGAACAGGGAACAGGGAACAGGACTGCACAACAGTAACGCCCAACTCCGAACTCAGCCATTGCCTGGCGATTCCCGTTCCCCGTTCCTTGTTCCCTGTTCCCCGTCTCCCGTTCCGGATATCTTCCTCCGCACCAGGCCCACTTCTCCCTTCCCACTTCTCGCTTCTCGCTATCATCCCATGCGCCCACGCGAACGCATTCTCGGCAACCTTGAATCGCTCTACCGCGAGACCTATGAACAGGCCTCGACGGCGGGCGACAAGGCCCGCATGGCCGACCTCGACAACGCCTACATGCGCGACCAGTTGATGCTGGAGATCCTCCTCGACATTCGGGAT
>JBHEPH010000164.1:0-259 GCA_046260395.1 Gemmatimonadales bacterium | reverse complement strand
CACTCGAGAAGCTGCGACGGCTGGCCAAGTAGCGAGAAGTGTGAAGGGAGAAGGGAGAAGGGGGAAGCCGTGGACGGAGACGAGCCTGGAATTTCGCGCCCCCTGCTTGCTTTTCCCTTCTCGCTTCTCCCTTCTCGCTTCTCCCTTATCTTTAGGGAATGGCTACCCGACCCGCAACCAAGTCCCGGCCCTCGGCCAAGCTGGACAAGGCCGATCTCCTCGACATCTACCGGGTGATCCTCCTCTCCCGGAAGATTGA
>JBHEPH010000163.1:0-1307 GCA_046260395.1 Gemmatimonadales bacterium | reverse complement strand
ATGTTGCACCCGCAACTCCTTGAGGTTCCTCACGGACGAGCCGCGAAGCGTGTCGGCGTACGGACGGCCGAGCTGGGGGCCAACGGCCTCGAGCAGACCGACGTACGCCGCGATGGTGTCCTGCAGGGACGAGTCGCACGTCGCCCACCAGTGGTCGAACTCGTCGGAGGTGTGGACCACGTAGGCGATCGCCTACCTCCTCGTCCAGGATATAGCCACGAGGCTATACCCGCAAGTAGTCGGGTGGCATCGGACCCCGCGACTCTGGGCCAACGGGATCGGGCGGCTGCCATCACGATGCTCGATGCGATCGATTCGCCGTGCCACGCCTTGGGCCGGCGCCTAGTTCTGGGGCGGATGTGTGCCGCAGGTACGCGAGGCGCCTCGGGCGGACGCCGACGCCGTCTTTAGCGAGTACCGCATCGGCGGCTGAACGTCGCCACGTGGGCGCGCTCGACACGGCAGTGGTCAACGACCTAATCCGACTTCGACGAAGGGTTGGTGGGCGGCGTGGCTTCGAACGGACGGACACCAACGACGAAGGTGGACCCCAAAACCAGCGATGCGCACAACCAATAGTGACGCTTGACGTAACGATACGCGTAGCGTTATCATTCGGACGTGGTTGTCAGCTACCGCGACGCAGACACCCAAACCCTTTTTGCCGGCAAGCGGCTCAAGCGCTTCGAGGCCATCGAGTCGGTCGCCCGACGCAAGCTTCGTCAACTCGAGATCGCGGGGCGGCTCGACGACTTGAGGGTTCCGCCGGGGAACCGGCTCGAGGCGCTCAAGGGCTACCGCGCGGGGCAGTTCAGCATCCGCATCAACGATCAGTACCGGATCTGCTTCGTCTGGACATCGGCGGGACCCACCGACGTCGAGATCGTGGACTACCACTAGGGAGGTGATGAGCATGGCGACCGTATTGGCGCCCGTGACGCCCGGCGACCTGCTGCTCGAGGAGTTCTTGGCTGCGCGCGCAAGCGGCGCACGACACCGAGGTCACGCGGGAACGCCTCGCAGCGGAACTAGAAAAGATCCGTCGCTGGGCCGCGGCCTAGGAGCGCATAGGATCCAACGCGGGCGTGGACGCGGACGCGCGCTTCGCGTGCTGCAGGTAACGCGACGGGTCGCGGTCCTTCACAGGATCCTGATCTCGTCCTGGAGGACACGGTCCCGGATCTGGGAATGAAGCGCCCGGTAGGTCGTCGCCTCGACCTTCAGTCCCAACTCGTCGCTCAGGCGGAGGCCCTCAGCGGCTCGAGCGCAGCCAAGATGAGGTCGAGCCCGAAGACGAACTCCTCTGC
>JBHEPH010000162.1:1139-1368 GCA_046260395.1 Gemmatimonadales bacterium | reverse complement strand
GTCTCTGCGACCACAACCTTTTAGAGTGATCGAAAGTCAAAACAGAGGCAAAGCCTTGTCAGCCCGCTGGGTCTACTCCGGTGGGACATGACTGGCCGTTCAGGATATCCGCGACGGCAGGACAATGTTGGCCAGCGTCAGGATGATGTGTTTCATCAAAAAGCCCTAGTGATCGTGGGGATTCTGGCCCGAGGCAAGCGCCATGTGATGGGCTTAATGGTGCATGCCC
>JBHEPH010000162.1:631-942 GCA_046260395.1 Gemmatimonadales bacterium | reverse complement strand
AGTCTCTTCGGCCTGCATGTCCCAGCCTTCCACGCCGTTCATGGTGGTCACATGGGCCAGAACCATTGCGCGGATCGAGTCTTTTACGACCGGATCGGCCGAGGTCACAGTGAACCGCGCCCCGCCATCGATGTCGTCGCGGGCCACGTCGGCCCGAAGTGTGACGTTGTCCATGTCGATCAGGTGCTGGCGCAGCGCCTCGATATCGACCCTGTCCCAGTCCGTCGCAGGGTCGGCCATCAGCGCAGCGGTGATTTCCTGTATCGCGGCAAATGCGGCTTGTCCGCCTTCGCGCAGGGCCGGCGCAGTGG
>JBHEPH010000162.1:0-456 GCA_046260395.1 Gemmatimonadales bacterium | reverse complement strand
CCATGTCATGGGGAATCGCAACGGACTGCCAGTCGGTCACTTTGCCAAAAGCGAGTATGACCGCCTCCTCCCCGTCTTCCGGTGGCGTCAGGCGCGCTTGCACGTCATCGCCGCGACTGACCAAGACATCGCCGCCGCGGATCACAACCTCACCGCGCAGACCAGCGGTCGCACCCACGCCCCACGCGGACGGGGCAGCCAGTGTATCCAGCGCAATGCTGCCCCCCGTCTCGCCTGTGTGCATCATGTGGCGGAAGTTGCCGTGCACGGTCAGGTCTTGGGCAAAGGCAAGACAGGGCAAGGTTGCTACGACAAGTGTCAAAGGGATCAATTTCATAAGATGGTCTCGCTGTTGGAGTTGCGCCCTTATTGCAGGACCATCACCTTCGGCATATGATCAAGATCATGTCCCGCGCACTGGAAACCCTGTTCACCGGATCACGATCCGTTCATCTT
>JBHEPH010000161.1:0-1583 GCA_046260395.1 Gemmatimonadales bacterium | reverse complement strand
GCTGTGGTATCGCGACGAGGGTCAGTTCCAGCAGGCGCTGGAAACCGGCGAGATCCCGATGGGGCAGTATTACCACGATGTCACCGGGCTGGCGGCAGCCGATGGCAAGCCCGTGCGCTCGACCTTCCCCGAAGAGGGCGCGGTGCTCGATTCCGGATCTTGGGTCGTGTCGAGCGCGTCGGACGCGATAGAGGCCAGCCAGGTCTTCATCGATTACATGGCCCAGCCCGCGATACAGGCCAAGCTGTCGCGCTTTGTCGGCACCGCGCCCACGGTGCCGCGCGACATGACCGATCTGACGGACGAGGAGTTTGCCGCCGTGTCTTCGGATATCCAGCCGATCCTGCCGCGATACGATCTCTACGTGGACCGGGCCGACTGGGTGAACCAGAAATGGTCCGAGATGGTCACGGGCTGACAGTGTCACACCCGCCGTCCCGGCAAGCGCCGGGGCGGCCCCTGCCGGATGAGACCCGATGACCGAACTGTCCCTTGATGGCCTGACCAAGCGGTTCGGCACCCTCACGGCGGTGGACGATGTCACGCTCGACATCACCGATGGCAGCTTTGTCTGTCTTCTGGGGCCGTCAGGCTGTGGCAAGACCACCCTTCTGCGGCTTCTGGCGGGGCTGGAGCACGCGAGCGCCGGCCGCGTCCTTGTCGCCGGGCGCGACATCACCGAAACGCCCACGCATCGCCGCGATTTCGGCATGGTGTTCCAGTCGTTGGCTCTCTTTCCCCATCTCACCGTCTGGCAGAACGTGGCCTATCCGCTGAAAGTCCGGGGCCGGTCGAAACCCGAATGCCGGGCGCGGGCCGAGGAGTTGCTGGAGCTGGTGCAGCTTTCGGGCGTGGCCGACCGCCGCATCCACCAGCTTTCGGGCGGGCAGCGGCAGCGCGTCGCGATCGCGCGCGGCCTTGCCATCGATCCGCAGGTGTTCCTGCTGGACGAGCCCCTGTCGGCGCTCGATGCCAATCTGCGCGAGCACATGCAGGTGGAGTTGCGCCAGTTGCAGCAAAGGCTGGGCGTGACCACCGTGGTGGTGACGCATGACCAGAAAGAGGCGCTGACCATGGCCGACACTGTGATCGTGATGGAGGCGGGCCGCGTGCAGCAGGTCGGCACCCCGATGGAGGTCTACCGCGATCCCGCCAATGCCTTCGTCGCAGGCTTCATCGGCACCTCGAACCTGATGCCCTGCACGCTGCTGGAGGGCGGCACGGTCGAGGTCTCGGGTCAGACCGTGACTCTTGCCCCCGAGGATCGCGTCAAGGCCGCGCCCGGGCCGGCCGTGTTGTCGGTGCGACCCGAGGATGTGCGGCTTGGTGCGCCGGATGAGGGCCTGCCCGCGCGCGTCGCCTTCATACGAGATCTGGGCGAAAGCGTGCAGTTCGTGCTCGATCACGAGGGTCAGACGATCACCGCGCTCTTTTCCCCGCAGGCGCGGCCCGAGGCGGCCATGGGCGACCGCGTCGGCGTGGCGTTTGCGCCCGGCGGCCGCGTTGTGTTGCCGGCATGAGCGGGGCACCGGACAGGCCGACGCCCGGCTGGCTGGCCGCCCTGCCCGCGGCGTGGCTGGCGG
>JBHEPH010000160.1:1426-1689 GCA_046260395.1 Gemmatimonadales bacterium | reverse complement strand
CCCGCGATCTGGTCAACGCGCCGGCCAACCACCTGACCACCACCGAATTCGCGTCCCGGATCGAGGCGATGGCGGATCTCGGCCTCAAGATCACCATCCTCGAAGAATCCGACATGGAAAAGCTCGGCATGGGCGCGCTGCTGAGTGTGGGCCAGGGCAGCGCCAGCCCGTCGAAGCTCGCGGTGATGGAATGGCAGGGCGGCACGGTCGGCGACGCGCCGCTGGCGCTGGTGGGCAAGGGCGTCATGTTCGACACCGGCGGG
>JBHEPH010000160.1:0-1416 GCA_046260395.1 Gemmatimonadales bacterium | reverse complement strand
CGCTAGGTCTCGCCGGAACCCCAGAGCATCAGGAGCCCTTCGATGACCACCCTCGCTTCCGTCAACTTCACCGAAACCGACCTCGACGCGATCGCCACCGCCGAGGGCCGCGTCGCGGTCTTCGTCACGCCCGACGGCAAGCTCGATCAGGCCGGGCGGCGGGTCAACCGGCTGACCAAGGGCACGCTCGCGCGTCTCATCGACGCCGGCACGCTTGATGAGAAGTCGCCCGATGACGTCGTGACCCTCGACTGGCCCGCGGGCATGGCCGCCCGCGCGCTCGATATCGTCGTGCTGCCGAAGACGGCCAGCGTCGAGGACAGCCGCCGCGCCGGGGTGGCGCTGGGCCGCAACATGGGCGAGGCGGGGCTGGAGACGATGACGATGGACATGGCCGGCGCCGGCGTGGTGGCGGGCGTGATGCACAGCCTCGCCCGCCGTCAGGCGCAGGCCAATGTTGTCGGCCTTGTCGGGCTGGTGGAAAACATGGTCTCGGACCGCGCCACGCGCCCCGGCGATGTCGTCACCTCGATGAAGGGCGACACGATCGAGGTGATCAACACCGATGCCGAGGGGCGCATGGTGCTGGCCGACGTGCTCTGGTACGCGCAGGAAACCTACACGCCGCGCGGCGTGATCGATCTGGCGACCCTCACCGGCGCGGCCATCGTGGCGCTGGGTCATGAAAACGCCGCCGCTCTCAGCACCGACGACACGCTGTGCGACGGGGTGCTGAAAGCCGCCCGCGCCGAGGGCGAGGGGCTGTGGCGATTGCCGCTGGGCAAGGCCTATGCCGACATGATGAAAAGCCGGATCGCCGATGTGAAAAACTCCGGCGGGCGGCCCGCGGGCACGATCACCGCGGCGGAATTCCTGCACCGGTTCGTGCGCGACGACATGCCGTGGGTGCATCTCGACATCGCCGGCGTCGCCCGCACCGATTCCGAGACGCCCTACGCGCCCAAGGGGGCCTCGGGCTGGGGGGTGATGACGCTCAACCGTCTCGTGGCGGACATGTGCGAGTCCTGACGCCATGGGGGCCGCCTATTTCTACCACCTGACGCAGCGACCGCTCGAGGTGACCCTGCCCGTATTGCTGGGCAAGGCGCTGGGCGCGGGCTGGCGCGTGGCGGTGCGCGGCACGGACCCCGCGCGCCTCGACTGGCTGGACCGGCAGCTCTGGCTCGGCCCCGAGGACGCGTTCCTGCCGCACGGTCTGGCGGGCGGGCCGCATGACGCCGATCAGCCGGTGCTGCTGACCACCACGGCGGACCGTCCCAACGGCGCGGCTTGCGTGATGAGCATCGACGGCGCCGGGATCGACGCGCAGGAGGTGGCGGACATGAGCCGCGTCTGCATCCTGTTTGATGGCAATGACGACGCAGCACTCGACACCGCCCGAGGCCAGTGGAAGAC
>JBHEPH010000016.1:49052-53650 GCA_046260395.1 Gemmatimonadales bacterium | reverse complement strand
CCTCTATACCGACTTCGGCCTCCTGTCCTGCGATCCGGAACTCGGCGCCGACCTGTCCGATCTCTTCAACGTGCTGACCGGCTTCGCGGCGCCGTCCGCCTACCGCCGGTTGATCGTGGCGCCCGGCGGCATGCGCGACCGTCTCCTGGAGATGATCCACCGCGAATCGGCGCTGGCACGCGCGGGCAAGCCGGCACGGATCCTGGCCAAGATGAACGCCCTGGTGGACCCTGACGTGATCCACGCCCTCTACCAGGCCTCGCAGGCCGGCGTGCAGGTGGACCTGATCGTGCGGGGGATCTGCTGCCTCCGGCCCGGGCTGCCGGGGATCAGCGACCGGGTCCGGGTGGTCAGCATCATCGGCCGGTTCCTGGAGCACTCCCGCGCCTGGTACTTCCATCACGAGGGCCGCGAGGAGGTCTACATCGGCTCCGCGGACTGGATGCCGCGCAACCTCGACCGCCGCATCGAGGCCGTCACGCCCCTCCTCGACCCGCAGCACCGCCACGAGATCCTGACCATCCTGGAACTGATGTGGGGGGATAACCGCCAGGCATGGGACCTCCAGCCGGACGGCACCTACCTGCAACGCGATCCCGGGGACGAACCGGAGCGGGCCACGCATCGGATGCTGGTGGAGCGGTACCGACGCTCGTAGGGGCGAGGCATGCCTCGCCCGCACCACCAGTCATTGCCTGTCGAGGGCGAGGCATGCCTCGCCCCTACGGGCTCACGTTCAGTACGCCATCCCCCCCGCGTCCGCCAATTGCTTCACCAGGGATTCCTGCTCCGAGGTAAGCGTCTCCGGAAGCTTCACGTCGATGGCCACCAGCTGGTCGCCCTTCTGGCCGCCCTTCACGATTCCCGCGCCCTTGATCCGGAACTTCCGCCCCGGCTGCGTGCCGGGTGGGATCCGCAGGACCACCTTTCGCCCGTCAATCGTCTTGACGCTGATCTTCGAACCCAGCAGTGCCTGGGCCAGGTTCAGCGGCACGTCACAGACGATATCCAGGCCGTCGCGCCGGAAGAAACGGTCCGGCTGGACCTGGAAGGTGACGAGCAGGTCTCCGGCGGGGGCGCTCCCTGACCCGGGCGCGCCCTGCCCCTTGAGCCGGACCTTCGTGCCGGTATCGGTGGCCGGCGGCACCGTAATCATGATCTGGCGGTCCCGGCGCACCTCTCCGGCGCCGACGCAGGTGCCACACTTCTCACTCGACACCTTCCCGCGCCCCCGGCACATCGGACAGGGACGGTTGACCGCGAAGCCACCCTGGCCGAAGGACACAGTACCCCGCCCCGCACACTCCGGACAGGTGGTGAGCGTGGCGCCTGGCGCGGCACCCGTCCCCCCGCAGCCGGGGCATGCCTCGTTGACGGTGAGGCTGACCGGCACCTTGCCACCCAGCGCGGCGGTCCGGAACGGCACCTCGACGGTGGCCTCCAGCGATTCTCCGCGGGGGGTCTCCCTGCGCCCGCGGCCGAAGATGGAGGAGAAGATGTCTCCCAACCCCATGCTGCCGAAGTCCCCGAAATCGAACCCTTCTGCCGAGGGTTGTCCGCCCCCGGTGCGCATTCCCCCGCTGCCGGGGCGCCGGGGCTCGAACGCCCCGAGGCGCCGCATCTGGTCGTACTTCTTGCGCTTCTCGGGATCGGAGAGCACGGCATGCGCCTCCGAGACCTGCTTGAAAGTATCGGAAGCGGAAGGATTGTTCGGATTGGCGTCGGGATGAAACTTCTTGGCCAGCCGACGATACGCCTTCTTGATCTCGTCGGCGGACGCGGACTCGGCAACGCCGAGGACCTTGTAGAAATCCTGCGATGCCACTTAGGCGCTGCCCTCGGCGGAATAGACCTGCACCCGGGCTGCCCGGACCAGGTGGCCCTTGAACCGGTAGCCGACCTGGAAGGTGGCACTGACCCGCTCGGCCTGTGACGGCTCCAGCGGCGGGGTCACGGCGACCGCCTCGTGCACCGTGGGGTCGAACGCCTCGCCGGCGGGGTCGACCCGCTCCAGACCGGCGGCCTCGAGTTCCTTCCGGAGTTTCCGGTCCACCATGATCATGGCCTGGTGGACGGAGTCCACCGTCCCGGCCGGGTCGGCGGCCACGAGGCGATCCATGTCATCGAGCACCTCGACCATCTTGACCACCAGCGACGCCTGGGCCCGCTCGGCCAGTTCGAGGCGCTCACGGGCCACGCGCTTGCGGTAGTTGTCGAATTCTGCCGCCAGCCTCAGGTGCCGCTCCTGAAGCTCCGCGTACTGCTCCTCGAGCCGCTTGACCGCCGACTCCGCCGGCTCTGCCGGGACACCCCCGGTGGCAGGCGCGTCTGCCTCGGTCGCTTCTGGCGACGGGGCACCGGCGACTTCCTGTGTTTCGTCAAGCTCTTTGTTATCAGTCACTTACACTCTCCGTTCAGGTCTTGGTACAACCTCACTAAGATAGCAACCTGCGTGCCCAGATGCACCGTCATTCTGGCAGGGCCTGGAGGAGGCGGTAGAGGGCCCACTGGACGGCCCTGGCGCGGATTTCGGCCCGATTTCCGGGGTACACCACCCGCTCAGCCCACGTTCTGTCTGGCAGGAACCACGCGAGCCAGACCGTGCCGACCGGCTTGTCAAGCGACCCACCGTCGGGCCCGGCAACTCCCGTTACGCCGACGGCGATGTCGGCGCCGAAGTTTCGCGCGGCGCCCGCGGCCATCTGCAGGGCGATCGACTCACTGACCGCGCCGTGCGTTTCCAGGTCGGCCGCGGACACCCCAAGCTGGCCAACCTTGGCCTGATTGGCGTAGGCGATGGTGCCACCCAGGAAGGCCTCGCTGCTACCGGGCACCGCGGTGAGCCGTCCGCCGAGCAAACCGCCGGTGCAGGACTCCGCGACGGCCAGGCGGTAGCCACGCCGGCGAAGACGGTCCAGCACGACGGCCGCGAGGTCGGCATCCCCCTCGCCGTACACGTGCTTCCCGGCGCGGGCGCGGATCAATGCCGCAGCAGCCTGAAGCTGTGGGTCAGCCACCGCCGGCGGCACATTCCAGCTGGTGAGCCGCAGGTCCACGCCAATCACCTCGGGCAGATAGGCCAGGGTCACCGGAGCGATGGCCGACTCCGCGTCTCCCAGGTCTGCGGCAAGGTTGGACTCGGCGATCCCAGCGGTCCGCAGGGTCAGGGACCGAATCACGTCATCCCCGGCCGACGCCTTCAGGCGAGGGATGATCTCGTCCCGCAGCAGGCCGCGCATCTCGCGTGGCACCCCTGGTACCATGGCCACGGTCCCGATGTCGCCGGTGATCCAGAGCCCGGGGGCGGTGCCGCGCGGGTTGGGCAAGACCGTCGCGCCATCCGGCACGCCGGCCTGGGTTCGGTTGGCATCGCTGAGGGGGCGGCCCAGCCGGGCGTAGCGCTCGACCAGGTCGGCCCAGACGGCATCGTCGAACACGACGCGGCGGCCGAACAGCGCCGCCACGGCCGCCTTGGTGATGTCATCCTCCGTCGGGCCCAGCCCACCGGTGGTGAGCACGAACCCGGTGCGTTCCAGGCCGAGGCGCACCGCATCACGGATGGCCGCGGGATCGTCCGGCACGGTGGCGCGGCGCGTCACGCTGATGCCGTGCTCGGCCAGCGCGCGGCCAATCCAGGCGGCGTTGGTGTCCACCGTGAACCCGAGCAGGAGCTCGGTGCCGATGGTCACCAGTTCGAGTCGCACCTCAGCGCCGCGAGCCGGGCTGGAAGAGGTGGCGGTAGCGGTAGATGTAAGTGACGAAGGAGGAGATGGTGAGACCCAGCGCGATGGCCAGCGTCACGGCCACGAACGCCCCGTGGAACTCGTTCCAGAACCGTCCGAACGCCGAGTCGCCGAAGCCGAGGGGGCGCCAGGCATCGCGGAAGGCAAACCAGGCGATGGTGGCACCAATGAAGATGCTCTGGAAGATGGACTTCAGCTTGCCGGTGCCATGGGCGGCAATGATGACCCCGCGCCGGGACGCCCACCAGCGGAAACCGGTCATGGCAAACTCCCGGCCGATCAACAGCGCGCAGACCCAGAGCGGGATGCTCCCCCAGACCGGGATGCCGTAGAGTTCCTGGCGCTCGGAGGAGATCCAGTAGATCGGGATCAGCGTGGCAATGAGGAGGAGCTTGTCGGCGATCGGGTCGAGCAGCTTGCCGACGTCGGTGACCTCGCCCCGCGAACGCGCCAGGCGGCCGTCAATGACATCAGTGACGGCGGCCGCGATGAAGATGACCAGGGTGGCGAGCTTGAACCAGTATCCCTCGATGAACGGCAGCAGCGCGATCACCGGGGTGATCAGGATCCGGCCGATGGTCAGGATGTTCGGAAGGGTCCAGGTCACGGCCGGTTCAGCCCAGCGTCTTGAGGACCAGCTTGCTGACGGCACGCAGGGTGTCGAAGACGCCATCCCCCCTGAGCGCCACGCCCTCGTAGTAGGGCACGCGCTCCATCCAGACGCCCTCGACCTGCTCCACCAGATATTCCCCCGGGCGGTCGGGGTCCGCCAGCAGCCGCTGGCGGGCCGGGTCTTCCACCGGCCAGCCGGGGTTGAGGTTCTGCTGCAGCTCCGCCACCGGCGCGGCGTTGGGA
>JBHEPH010000016.1:14795-49042 GCA_046260395.1 Gemmatimonadales bacterium | reverse complement strand
CCCTTGAGGATGAGCTTCCGGGAGGCGTTGTAGTAGACCTGACCCGGGACGGTGTAGAGATGGAACCGGGTCTTGAAACCCCGGATCGAACCCAGGTCCACCGGGAGGAAGTCGAAGAACAGCGTGCGTTCCGTCTCGGTGGCCAGGGAGATCATTTTCCCCTTGGAGGCGGGGGCAACCTTCTCGTAGATGTACTCGAGGTTGGTCGTCTTGCCCCCGAGTCCCGGTCCGTAGTAGACCAGTTTGCAGTTGATCTCGAGCGAGGCGTAGTTGATCAGCGACATGCCCGGTAGCTCTCAGGGGCCGAAGAGTTTGTCAATTTCGTCGGCGGCATCGCCGAGGAACGCGGAGTCCACCAGCGGCGTGCGGGCGTCCTCGCGACTGAACATTTCTTGGAACAGGGCATCCAGGTCACGCACCACCGGGCGCACGCGCAGCTTCACCAGGCCGACCGTGGTCCGGGTGTCGAAGAGCACGACCAGGATGACCCGTCGCGCCACATCGGCCAGGTAGAGGGACTCGCGCTCGCCCTGGTGGAACAGGGCGCCGAACTCGTCCTCGCCGAGCAGGCGGGCCAGCTGATCATTGGCACTGAAGTCGGCCGCGGTCAGCGAGGCGAAGGCCACCGGGTCGAAGGTGGGCGGCTCACCGACCGTGGCAAGGGTCTGCCCCACGCGATCCACCAGGATGGCGGTCCGCGCGCCGGCTTCCGCCAGGAAGCCGACCAGGAGGTGGTCAATCCGCCGCGCGTCGTCCTCGTGGAACGACCAGCTTGCTGCGCCGTTCATCGGGGGGAACACCTCACCCGAGCCGGGCCTCGAGCTTGCGGACGATCGTGTCCGCCCGGCGGCGCAGCAGGGGGACGGTCTCCCAGGTGAGATAATCCCGGAGGAGGCACAGCGTGTCCACCGACTGCTGCCCGGCCAGGAACCCGAGCGCTGCAAACCGGCGAATCGGCCGGTCATTGAACAGGTCGGCACGATGGTGCGACTGCCGCCCCTGTGCCACCAGCCAGCCGGCTGCCAGCCCGAGCAACGTCCCACTGGCCATCATGAATGTTCGCGACCGCCTCATGTCACCTCCTGCCGGGCCTGCAGCGCGTGCGCCAGGGTCACCCCGTCCACGTATTCGAGATCCCCACCGACCGGCAGGCCCCGTGCCAACCGGGTGACCCGCACCCCGCGCCCCGCCACCACCTGCTGAATGTAGGTCGCGGTGGCCTCGCCCTCCAAGGACGGGTTGGTGGCCAAAATCAGTTCCTGAATCTGCCCCGAGGCCAGGCGGTCCTGCAGCAGGCCAAGGCGGAGGGTCTCCGGACCAACCCCCTCGAGCGGCGACAGTCGTCCGCCCAGCACGATGTAGCGCCCCCGAAACCCGGTGGATCGCTCGACCACACCCAGCGAGGCGGGATCCTCCACCACGCAGAGAATGGAGGCATCCCGCCGGGGATCGCCGCAGATGGCACACGGATCCGCCTCGGTCGGGTTGCCGCACTCGCGGCACGGATGCACGCGCTCGGCCACCGACTGCAGCGCCAAGGCCAGGCGCTCGGTCTGCCCGTTCGGCTGCTGGAGGAGGTGAAAGGTCAGCCGCTGAGCCGTCTTCCTCCCGATGCCCGGGAGGCGGGCCAGCTCGGTGACCAGCTCCTCAATGGCACTCACGCGATTCAGAGGGAGGGGAAGCCCGGCGGGGGCTGCACTTTCCGCATCTCGTCCTGGGCCAGCTCGGCGGCCCGGCGCTGGGCCTCGGCGATCGCCGAGAGGACCAGGTCGCCCAGCAGCTCGGCATCCCGGCCCTCAAACGCCTCGGGGGTGATGGTGACCGACCGGACCATGCCGCGGCCATCGGCCGACCCCCGCACCATCCCCGCCCCGGCGCTGACCTCGATGGTCCGCCCGGCAAGGTCGGTCTGGAGTTGCTGGAGCCGCCCCTGTACCTGCTGGCCCAGCTGGAACAACTGTTGAAGATCAGCCATCTGCCAGTACGTCCCGCTCAGAAGCCCTTGGGAGAATCGTCCACGACCTCCAAATCTAACTCATTGGCGGCCAGATCGAGCGCCGGGTCGGTCTTGCGGAACCGGGCCAGCTTTTCGGCCTTCACGGCCTCACCGCTGAGGCGACGTGTCTGGGGCGCCGCCTCCGGAGCCACCCCCGCAGGCCCCGTGACCACCAGGGCCACCGGCTGCCCGACCCGTTCGGCGATGACCGCCTCCACGGCCGCCCGCTGGCGTTCCACCCCCTCGCGCATGACCGTGGCATCATCCGGGAACTCCAGGGAGACGCGCGGCGAATCGACGGCCACCACCGCGGCAGCCGCCAGCGCCTCGCCCAGGAGGACACTCTTCAGGCGCGCGGCGGCGCAGATGTCCGGCCAGGCCTGCTGGAGGCCGGCCACCGTGAACGGGGCGTTGCCCGTGGGAGCCGTCGCTGCGGGCGGGACGGATGCGGGGGAGGCGGAGGTGGCCGACGCTGTTGCCGGCGCCGCACTCCGCCGCCCAGACGGCGGTGCCGCCGGCGCCGGGGTCACCGGGGCGCCCTTCAGCACGGCCTCGATGTCCACGATGCGGTCGAGCATCGCCCAGCGCAACAGCAGCGTTTCCACGGTCAGGCGCGGATTGCCACCGCGGCGGATGCTGGTCTCGCTCTCCGCCATCAGGCGGAGCATGCGGAGGACATCCTCCGGGCGCAGCCGGTCGCGGACATCGGCGATCGCGCTGCGGACGCTTTCGGTGAGCCCCTCGGGTTCACCGCCGTAGTGGGAGATGAGCAACGCCCGGAGCTGGTCCGCCACCCCGCCCATGAACTCCGTCAGGTCGGCCCCCGCCTCCATCAGGCGGTCCACCAACGGGAACACCCGGCCGGGGTCGCGCTCGGCCACCAGCGTCAGCACCTCCGTGAAGAGGTCATCACCCATCAAGCCGAGCACGTCGCGCACCCGCTGCGCCGTCACGGCGCCCTCGCCGAAGCTCAGGCACTGGTCCAGCACCGACAGGGCATCGCGCATGCCGCCATCAGCATACCGCGCGATCAGGGTCAGCGCGTCGTCCTCGGCCTCGAGGTACTCGGCGGCGAGCACCGCCTTGAGCCGATCACGGATGGCGGCCGGGCCGATCCGGCGGAAGTCAAAGCGCTGCAGCCGCGACATGACCGGCGCCGCCGCGTTGGCGATCTTCTGTGGCTCCGTCGTGGCAAAGACGAACACGACACCCGGAGGCGGCTCCTCAAGGATCTTGAGGAGGGCATTCCAGGCCTCGCGGGTGAGCATGTGGGCCTCGTCCACGATGTACACCTTGTGGTGGCCCTCCTGCGAGGCAGCATACATGGCCCGCTCGCGCAGGTCCCTGGCATCGTCCACGCCACGATTGCTCGCGGCGTCGATTTCGACCACGTCGAGGTTGGCGGATCCGCTCCAGACGCGCTCGCAACTGGGACACTCGCCGCACGGCTCGCCGGTGGGATTGGCCGGATCCCGCCGCTCGCAGTTGAGCGCCATGGCCAGGATCCGCGCCGCGGTGGTCTTCCCCACCCCGCGCGGGCCGGTGAGGAGGTACCCGTGCCCCACCCGCCCGGAGGCGACGGCTCCGCGCAGGGCGGTGGCCACATGATCCTGGACGAGGAGGTCAGCGAACTGTCGGGGACGGTAGCGGCGGGCCAGCGCGATGGTCATTCGGGTAAGGTAGGCGGAAAGCGGGTGGGGCGGGAGGGGCGCGCGGGGAGAAGTAAGAAGTGAGCAGTGAGAAGTGAGCAGGGAGCAGGGAACAGGGAACAGGGGCAAGTCGTCAGGGCAAGGAGGAGGCTCACCGGGGCCAGGCCCGCCTCGCCCGACTATGAAAAGGGAGTACCCCAGGCGACCCGAAGCGACACCGGACATCGCTTAGCGCTGCTACCGTTAGGTCCTGACGCGGTTCGCGCGCCAACGCCCTTCGGACCTGGGGCATCCCCAATATAGCGGGGAGAACCCCGGGGTTGAAGGCAAGGCAGTGAGCAGTGAGCAGTGAGCAGTGAGCAGTGAGCAGGAGGGTGAATGGTTGGGGGCGGCGAAATGTCAGGGGGTCCGGCGCAGATAGCCGACGCATATTCCGTGTTGCCTATTCCCTGTTCCCTGTTCCTGTTCCCTATTCCCCTGCTTACCGCTTACCGCTCACTGCTCCCCCCTACCGCCTCGGCCCAAACAGGATCGCGTTGTTGACCATCCCCGCCGCGGCGCGCCAGAAGGCACGGAACAGGGGGTTCTGGGCAAAGACCACCACCGTGCCGCGTCCCTGGGGCTCGACCACCGCCCAGCTGCTGTTGGCCAGGAACCGCTCGGTGTTGCCGGGCCAGGTGAAGCCGCTCAGCACGTTGTTCGCGGCACCGAGCACCGCCACGTTGTCGCCCCGTCGGCCGGGCGCCATGAACCACGACCCGTTGATCGGCACCGCCAGGTGCGGGCGCTCGTACCCGATGGTGATCCAGTGGGTCGGGTCGAGCGTCACCCGGGCAATCAGCCCGGGGACGCTCTCCGGCCGGTCGGTGGCCGTCGGGGACACCACCACCGGCGCGGCGGACTGCGCGGTGGGACTCAGCGTGGTATCCGCCGGCGGGGTGGGGCGTCCCGCGCTCGCGCCGGGTTCGGGGTCGGTCACGCCGCGGATCGTGGCCAGCTCCAGCTCGCTGCGGGCCAGGAGCTGGGCCCCGCTGCCCCAGGCAATCACCGCCCCGCCCTCGCGCACCCACGCCTTGAACCGGTCGGCGGCCGGCTGCAACTGGCGCCACATGGCACCGGCGTTGCCGTCGGGGATGATGAGGATGTTGTAGTCGTTCAGGTTGACGCGGGACAATGCCGACAACTCAATCGGCACGATGGACAGTTCCAGCTCGCGCTCAAGATAGAACCAGGCATCCCCGAACGCGGTCTGGCTCACCCCATCGCCGCCGGCCAGCAGGATCTTCGGGGCCTGCAGGGGCACGACCGCACTGCCGCCGACACCGAACTGGCCGCCCTCCGCATAGGCCGAGCCGACCGCCGTGACCATCACGCCCCACTCCCGCGCCAACGTGGCCACATGATCATGCACCTCGTCGTCATTGCGTGCTACTCGCACTACGAAGCTGCCGCGGGGCCAGGTCCGGCCGTCGGCGCGCAGCACCTCGGTGGCGGCGCCGACATTCACCCCCTCCAGCATCAGCCCCATGGCCAACCGCGCGCTGAGCTGGGTGCCGCCCGCCCAGACATACGCCGATTGCGCCCGGCCGCTGACCCCGCCCTGGGGCCGGGCCGGTGCGGCGGTGACTGGCTCGCCCGCCACCGCCGGCGTGTCCTCGGTCCAGTAGGCCTCGAGGCCAAGCGTCATCGGCAGCGCCCACGCGGTGATATCGTAGAACTCGTACCCTTCCCGGCTGCCGCCGTCCCCGCGGCGCCGGTTGCGCTCGAACATGTCCAGCTGACGTCGGGCGAAGGCGGAGTCCACCACCGGATCCGGCTCCAGGATCGCCGTCGCGAGCCGAGCCTGCGGCTGGGCCAGGTCCACCACGTAGCTGCCGACGGGGAAGCTCCGGCGCCCGGCCGCGCCCCGGCTGAGGTAGTCACGGGCCGAGGCGGAGGTGAATTCGGCGGTGGTCCGGGTGACCTCGATCCGCTGCCGCGTCATCAGGTCCAGGAAAGTGTTCAGCCGGGCCGGGTCCCCACTCGGCACCACGACCACCCGCTTGAACGGGCGGCTTCGTGCCTCCGCCATGCCGGTGGCGCGGAAGTCGTAGTACTCCCGCAGCGATTGCTCGCGATTCGCGGCCAGCGTGGCCAGGGTGGCCATCGAGGCCACGTAATGCCGGGCAATGCCGTCCGTGAAGGTGGTCACGGTGCCATCCGACTTGCGGATGCGGATTCCCGGCCCGCCGTCCGTCTCGAACGTCATCCCGATGGCGCCATTCAACGAGGGCCAGCTATCCCAGTAGCCGGGATAGTGGAGGTCGAACTGGTCTCGCACGTAGTACTGCCACCCCTGGCGATCGAAGGCGGCGGCATTGCCGCGCCCATACCGCTCCACCGCGATGCGATTGGCCGCCGGGACATTCTGGTTGATCGGCTGGGCCCACGGCGGGAAGAAGTACTGCGGCGTGGTGCTGTGCAGGTCCACGAAAACCTGCGGGTTCCAGCGCAGCACCGCCGAGGTGAGCGCGCGCGTCTCGGCCTGGGATTGGGCCAGGACGTCGCGGTTCATGTCAAAGCGGTAGTGGTTGAAGCGCGCGGAAATGCTCCAGGGCGGCGAGTGCTCCAGCGCCGCGGGTTCATCGGTGCGCACGGCCACGGAATTGTTCCACGCCGCCAGCCGTTCGTGACCGTCGGGGTTCATGGTCGGGTTCAGCACCACGACCACCTGCCGCAGGATCTCCAGGGTGGCCGGTTCGTCGGAGGCCAGGAGCTGGTAGGCCGTCTGCATGACCGCCTCGAAGCCCGCCGGCTCGGCGCCGTGGATCGAGTGTGACAGCATGGCCACGGCCGGCGAGCGCCCGGCCACCTGGCCAGCCTCCGCCGCCGAAGTCGTGCACGGATCGGCCAGCCGGTCCAGGTCGGCCCGGATCTGGTCGAGCCGCTGGATATTCTCCGGGGCCGAGATGATCAGCAGTCGAAGTTCCTTTCCTTCCACCGTCCGGCCGATCACCTCCGTGCGGACCCGCTCGGGCGCCGCGGCGATCAGCTGATCGAGCACCGCACGCTGCTGGTGATACATCGTGTGCTGCGATCCGAGGGGGAAACCGAGCAAGGCCTCGGGCCGGGGGACCGCCGATCGGTACGGACCACGGTCGTACCAGTCGAAGGGCTGCTGGGCCAGGAGTGGGGTGGCGACGAGGATCAGGGTCAGCAGCGGAAGCAGCGAGCGGAGGCGCATGGGTGGAGGCGTCCGGGATGGGGTGGAAGGATCAGGGAAAATACACGACAGGCGGACAGGCGGACAGGCGGACTGCTACGCCGGCTCTGCCTTGCCGTCCTCCCAGACTCGCGCCGCGGCCGCTCCGAGCAGGAAGACAACGGCCATGTACCACATCCAGAGGATGAACAACAGGCCGGCACCGATGTTGGCGTCCACGGAGAAGACCCCGCCACGGGCGATGTACGACAGGTACAGCCCGAAGAGGCGCTTGGCAATCTCGAACCCGATCGTGGCCACGCTGCCAGCCAGCAACGCGCCGCGCCAGTCCAGCCGCTTCGGCGAGGCGTAGCGATACAGGAGCGTGAAAAGCACGAGGGTGGAGCCGATGACGACCAGCTCAGCCAGGACCCGGCCCAGCCCGGTGGCAAAAAAGCGCCAGGGCGCGGCTTGGACCCCACCGAGATTGAGGAGCGCCACGCCAGCGGAAAGCAGCGTGCTGAAAATGGCCAATCCCAGCACGACGCCGATCATCCGCAGGTCACGAAGCTTGGCAAAGAAATACATCAGGAAGAAATCGAGAACAGGTCGGTCATGCCGCTGCCGCGCGCGGGCGCCGTACACCTGGGTCAGCGCCACCCGCACGCCGGCAAAGAGCCGCGATCCGAACCAGAGGAAGGCCGGCACCATCACCCAGGTCAGGCTGGAGCGGAAGTTGCGCACCGTCTCGAGCAGCCGCTCCGCCACCCCGGCTGGGTCCGGGCCGCTTCCCCGCGTCACGTGCGCTGGCAGGAAATTGGCGATCAACTGACCAGGGTCGGCCGCCCCGAAGTAGGCGGTGCGATCCAGAAGGTACCCCAGCCCCGAGAGGACCAGGATACCGAGGGGGATGATCGCCAGCATGGCATCGAAGGTCAACGCGGATGCCAGCAACGGCACCCGCGTCTGGTCAGCCGTCTCGAAGACCCGACCGAGCGTTCGGCCCACCCGACGCGACCAGCGCCGGCCAGTCGCCGGCAGGCTCAGGCGACGGGCTCCTCTTCCTCCAACTCGGGACGGCGACGACGCGAGCGGGCGTCGGTCAGCCGACGCTCGAGTTCCTCGCGGGCCGACGCGGGCGGGGATTCGCGGTCACCGTCCCGGTCGGCATCCACGAGACGCTCGATCTTGGCCCGGATCTTTTCGCGGCCCTCCTGCACCCCCTCGGAGAACTCGTCGAACTTCTCCTCGGCCTCTTCCTTGAGGTCATCCCAGCGGCGGCCGATTTCCCGACGGGTCTCCTCACCGGTCCGCGGCGCATACAGCAGCGCCAGGCCGGCACCGATGGCCGCCCCGATCATCAACCAGCCAAAGCTCGAACTGCCCTGGTCCACGATCAGCACCCGCTCCTCAACGTCACGATTCTTGAATCCCATGGTTCCTGACTCCTCACTCCCCGGCGTCGGGGTCGTCCTCGGCCACCGCCGCGATCTGCAGCAGTGACCCGTGATGCTGGAGCGGCGCGGAGACGTGCTGGCGCACCAGCGCCGCCGTCCCCCCCACCGCCAGCTGGGCAAACAGAAAGTCGAAGGTGCGTTCCAGGTCGGCGGCAATCGCCGCCCGCACCACCTCGGGCAGGTCCCAGAACGCCCGCTTGAAGGGCCCGATCGCCCGCTTCCGGGCGCGATAGTAGAACTGCTCCGGCGTGTCATCTGCCTTGCGATCGCCCTGGGCGTTGGCATCCAGCCAGGCCAGCGTCTCCTGCCGCAACGCCTCCGGCAGTGCCGGGTGATCGAACACCATGCTCTGGAAATTGGTGGCCAGGTGGATTTCGGCGGTCTCGACCCGGGGGAAGTTGCCAAAGGCATCCGGGGGCAAGGTACTCGCCCCATGCTGCACCGCGCCGGCCATGCCGTACTCCCGCGCGGCCGTGGACAGCGCCTCGAGCGCCTCGATGTCCAGCTTGACCTCCGCGATCGAACCATCGGGCAGCACCACACCCCCGTGGCTGGTGCCCGTCTGCACGGAGATCTTGCTGATCCCCACGTGAGCGCCCCGCTCGGCCAGCGAGCGATTAAACCCCTCCATGAAGGCGTGCAGTTCCTCCACCGTGGAGTTCTTCATCCCGACCTCGCCGATCTCCGCCCCGACCGACACCGTCACCCCCTCGGGTTCCAGGTCGCGAATGAACGCGGTGATCTCGGCGGCGTGCTCAAAGTTCAACCGCTGCTGCTCGAGCAGCGTCTCCTTCGAGAGGTCCACGAGGGTGGAGGTATCCACATCGATGTTGTAGAAGCCGGCGGCAATCTCCTCGGCGATGAGCTTCTTCACCTCACCGACTTCACCCTCGGCATCGGCCAGGTACTTCTTGTGGTTCACCTGGCAGTGGTCGCCCTGGATGAAGATCGGCAGCGCGTACCCCTCACGCAGCGCGGCCCCGATCATCACCGACACATACTCCGCCGGCCGCTGCTCTGTGTAGGCGATCTCGGACCGGGCGATCTCCACCAGGATGGCACCGGCGTCCGCCTTGAGCGCCGAGCGGAAGATGGCGCGCGCCGTGTCGTAGGCCAGGATTCTCACGTTGATCGCGGGGACGGTAAAGCCGCCACACTCGCCGCGGCCACGCGCAACGTAAAGCTCGTGGATGGACGCGGGCCGGACTCCGGACGCCTGGCCGAGCTCCCAGAGCAGCCACCGGGCGGCAGCCTGCCGCCCGGCGCCGCCAAAGACCGCCTGGCGGACCAAGGTGTCCATCGCAGGGCCCCGCAGCGCCGCGCCGTCCAGGATCTCGACCCCCTCGCCCGAACGGGCCACGGCCCCCCCGAAGAGTCCCAGTGTCGATTGAATCGCATCAGACATGGCGCAAACCCTTGTACGATGGGAACCTGCAAAGCCTACTGGCAATCTAGACTCCCGGCTGGGGAGCGTCAAACCGGCCGTCGATCTTCGACATGGACTGCCATCCCACGGCCAGCCGTGCTCTGGAAAGCGTGAAACACCGACGCTTTTCCACACGAGGGGGCGCCATGTATTCAATGTTGACGAGGGAACTTGAAATTCCGCCTCGTGTGGAGATTGATGGCTGCCCGCAAATCGGCATCCTGCCTTGTATTCCATCGTTAATCCACGTTATCCAGCAAAATGACTTGTGGACAAATCCCGAAATCCACAGGTTTGTGGACCGGGAATTTTCACGTGGTTGCGGGGTCGCCGTGTGACGAGGATGTGACACAGCACGTGGAAAAGCGCCATCAAGTGACCAGTTTACCAGCAGTCTTCGTGGATAACCCGTTTCAACACTCTCCCCGTCCGGCCGCCTTCATTCGCCTGGGCCCATATTATCTCGTGACACGCGGAGTCTAGGCCTTCGGATCGAGACGCGCGGCGAATCCCCTGCATCGAAGGAATGATTCCATTATTGTTCCGCTTCCCCAATAAGAGAATCGCCAGCTTTGCCGACCGATGTTCGCCGCACCAAGATCGTCGCCACGCTCGGCCCAGCCTGGGCCACGTCGGCCGGCATGCACCAGCTGCTCGATGCCGGTGTCAACGTGGTGCGCATCAACGCCTCCCACGGCACGCCGGAGACGCGGTCCGAGTGGATCCGGATGCTCAAGGCGGTGCAAGCCGAGCGGTCCACCAGTTCGGCCATCCTGGTGGACCTTCAGGGACCGCGCATTCGGGTTGGCGCCCTGCCGAGCCCGGTGGAGCTGCCCGTCGGCCACACCATCGTGTTTGCGCCGGAACTCAGCGCCAGCGGCGAGGAGATCCCCACCACCTACGATGCCCTGGCGGGCGACGTGCGGCCGGGTGCGATGATCCTGCTCGATGACGGGCTCCTCAAGGTCAAGGTGACCGCCGTGCACGGCGACCGGGTGGAGGGCACCGTGGTCTACGGGGGCACCCTGAGATCGAGCAAGGGCATGAACCTGCCGGGGGTCGAGGTCTCCGCCCCGGCGATCACCGAGCGGGACCGCGAGGAGGCGCTGCGTGCCGTCGAGTTGGGGGTGGACTACGTTGCCCTCTCCTTTGTGCGCCGGGGCGATGACCTGCGCGAGCTCCGCCGCCTGGTACCCCAGCCGATCAAGCTCATCGCCAAGATCGAAAAGGACACCGCCCTGGCGCACATCGAGGAGATCCTGCAGGCCTCCGATGCCATCATGGTGGCCCGGGGCGACCTCGGGGTCGAGTTGCCCTTCGAGCAGGTTCCCTTGGCCCAGAAGCGCCTGATCCGCGCCGCCAACCGGCATGGCAAGCCGGTGATCACCGCCACCCAGATGTTGGAGTCGATGATTTCGGCGCCCCGCCCCACGCGCGCGGAGGCCTCGGACGTGGCCAATGCTATCCTGGACGGCACCGACGCGGTCATGCTCTCCGCGGAGACCGCGATCGGCCAGTATCCGGCCGAAGCCGTCCGGGCGATGGACCTGATCGCCCGCGAGGTCGAGCGTCAGGCCACGCCCCGGCATGCCGGCCAGACCCTCGCCTCGCTCGAGGACGAGCCGCATGCCGCCATCCGGACCGAGGACGCCATCGCCGTCGCGGTGCGCGCCGCGGTCCGGATGCTCAAGGCCCCGCTCATCCTCTGCTTCACTTCCAGCGGCTTCACCGCGCGTATCGTGGCGTCGTACCGGACCGAGGTACCGATCCTCGCGCTGACCCCGGAGCCGGGGACCTGCCGGCAGCTGGCGCTCGTCTGGGGGGTGATCCCGATCCACTCCGAGCGCTTCCCCACCTATGTGGCGATGTTCGAAAGCGCCCGCGAGCGGCTGCTGACCATGGGGCTGGCGGAGCCCGGCGACCGGATCGTCGTGACCGCTGGGGTGCCGTTCGATACCCCGGGGACGACGAACCTGCTCAAGATTGAGGTGGTATAGACGCGAGACGCGAGACGCGAGAAGCGAGAAGGGAGAAGGGAGCAGGGGAATGTGGTGGTTTCCACACGCGAGGAGCACCCCCTTCACACTTCTCGCTTCTCCCTTCTACCTTCCACCATGCGCCTCACCTTCCTCGGCACCGGCACCTCCTTCGGCGTCCCGCAGATTGGGTGCGCCTGCCGGGTGTGCCGCTCCGCCGACCCGAGGGACCGGCGCAGCCGCACCGGCGCCGTGGTGGAGGCAGACGGAAGGCGGCTCCTGATCGATACCCCGCCGGAGCTCCGGCTGCAGCTCCTGGACGCCGGCATCGATTCGGTGGACGCGGTCCTCTATACCCACGAACATGCGGACCACACCCACGGGATTGACGACCTGCGGATGTTCTCGCTCAAGGAACGGGCCTCGCTGCCCCTCTATGGACCGCAGGAGACGCTCGATCACCTGGCAAGGTCGTTTCGCTACATCTTCGACGACGACGTCAAGGCGTTTGCCGGAACCTCGAAGCCCTGCCTGTCACTCCACCCGCTGACCGCGGGCCAACCGATGGCGGTGGCGGGGATCGAGGTGCTGCCCCTGGCCTTCGAACACGGCCATGCACGGGTGTTCGGCTACCGGATCGGCCCGCTGGCCTACCTGACGGACGTGAAGGCCGTCCCCGAGGCGCAACGGCACCAGCTCGCCGGTGTGACCGTCCTCGTGCTGAACGCCCTCTGGTGGCGGAGCCACCCGACCCACCTGAGCTTTGATGAGGCCATCGAGACGGCCCGGGCCATCGGGGCCGGCCGGACGCTGTTGACCCACCTGACGCATGAGACCGGGCACATGGAGTTGCTGGAGCGGCTGCCCGAGGGTGTCGAACCGGCCTACGACGGCCTGACCGTGGAGATCCCCGCATGAAGCTCTACTACGGACGGATGCTGGCCCGGAACCTCGACGGGATCCATGGCATCTCCCCCGAGCGCCTCCAAACCCTGGTCGGCCGCTTTCCGGCGATCCTCGATGAGCTCCGCCGGCGCCGGGCCGAGGGCGAGTTCGGCTTCCTGGACCTCGCATCCCAGGACCAGACGGTGGACTCCATCACCCGGTTCGCCGAAGGGGTGGGCCAGGCCTACGACCATATCCTGGTCCTGGGGATCGGGGGATCGTCGCTGGGCACCCGGGCATTGGTGGGTGCCCTGCGCCGGCCGGCCTGGAATGAGCTCAGTGACGAGGAACGGGAGTTCTTCCCCAGGATCACCGTCCTGGAGAACGTGGACCCGACCAGCGTGGCCGCCGCCCTGGACCGCATTGATCCCCGGCGGGCGCTGGTGAATGTGGTCAGCAAGTCGGGTGGAACCGCGGAGACGCTGGCCCAATACCTCGTGGTGCGCCACTGGCTCGACACCGCCCTGGGGCCGGAGGCGGCAGCCCGCCACCTGGTCTTCACGACCGACCCCGAGATGGGGCCGCTCCGGGCCATGGCCAGCGAGGAGGGGGTCGCCACCCTGGATGTCCCCCCATCGGTGGGCGGGCGGTTCAGTGTCCTGAGCCCGGTCGGGCTGCTGCCGGCAGCATTGGTCGGGATTGATGTTCGCGGACTCCTCCGCGGGGCGCAGCGGGCGCTGGATCGAGCGCTGGACCCCGATCTCCTGGCAAACCCTCCCGGACTCTACGCCGCCCTGCATTGGGCCGCAGACGCCGCGCTGGGGGCACGCATTCACGTCGTCATGCCCTACAGCGACCGCCTCAGGGATTTTGCCGAATGGTACCGGCAGCTCTGGGGCGAGAGCCTCGGCAAGCGGGTGGACCGGCGGGGGGAGGAAGTCCATGTGGGCCCCACCCCCGTCGGCGCGGTCGGTGCCACCGACCAGCACAGCCAGGTCCAGCTCTTCATGGAAGGGCCGCATGACAAGGTGGTCACCTTCGTCCGGGTGCTTGACCCTGGGCGCGACCTGCCCATCCCAGCACGAAGCGGGATCCCCCACGAACTCGCCTACCTGGGCGGACACACCCTCGGCGGGCTCCTCCGGGCTGAGCAGAAAGCCACCGCCGCGGCGCTGGCTCGGATGGGCCGGATGCACTGCACTCTGGAACTGCCCCGCCTCGATGAAGAGGCGATGGGCGAGCTCCTGATGTTCTTCCAGGTGGCCACCGGCGTGGCCGGGCTCTGGTACGGGGTGAACCCGTTCGACCAGCCCGGCGTGGAACTAGGCAAGCGGCTGACCTTTGCGGCAATGGGGCGGCCGGGCTATGACGCGGAGGCGGCGACGCCGGAGGATCCCGTCGTGTGAGGCAGTGAGCAGAGAGCAGGGAGCAGTGAGCAGGGAGCAGGGATCAGGGAACAGGGAGCAGTGAGGCGGGGGGCGCGAGTGATCGCGCCCCTTTTGTCTTGCCGGGGTGGCGGTTGCCTCCCCGCTGGCGCAAGCCACCTCCCTGCGCCGAGCCCGGGGCGAGTAGGGGCCGACAAGCCTGTCCCGAGTGGAACGAGGGATGGTCGGCCCGCACTTGCCCCGCACCCGAGGCGCGCAGGGGCCAACCATGGTCGGCCCTCACGATCCCCGAAAAAACGAAACCCCCCGCCTTTCGGCGGGGGGCTCGTTTCAAACAGACTTCAGGTGCTTAGAAGGCGCCGGTAAACAGACCCGCGCCAACCTTGCGGCCCATCACCTTCCACGGCTGACCGGGGAGCATACCGCACTCCGTGGTGACAGCCGGGACGGGGGTGGTGTAGCGCCAGATCCGGAACGACCCGTTGTCAATATGCGGGGTCGAGCCAGCGGTCATGTTCGTGCAGAACGTCCAGACATTGGTGGCCCCGTTGAGGCGCCAGAGCGACGCGTCGTCGAAGAACAGCAGACCATTCGACGTGATCGTCTTGTGCTCGGCAATCACCGTCGTGCCGCTGACGAACGCCGTCCAGGTGGCGATGTCGGCAGCGCTCCACGGCTGCGCATTGAAGCCAACCGCGCCAGACCCGTTGTACTGGGTGATCAGGATCGGAGTGATCAGTGCCGCGACCGCCTCACGACCCACAATGTCGGCGATGTTGGTGATCATCCCCTGGGGGACCTTCTGCGAGTCGGTGAGCACGCCACCGGCGAACAGGTTGGAGTTGTAGTCCGCGCCATTGGTCGGCTTGGACCCGGTGCCATTGGTGGTCACGTCACACGATGCGTACGGATCGCCGTTGAACAGGCAGCTCTCGTCAACACGGGTGATCAGGTTCGGCACCGTCAGCGCCCCACCATTCAGGATGTGGGTCAGCTGGCTGTAGTTGGTAGCCCACGGGGTACCCAGGAGATTGAGCGACCCGTGCGGGTACTGGAGACCGACCTGCGGATTCGGCATGCCGTTGATCAGGAACGTGATCGTGCCGGTGATGACGCTGAGGTCGTCGTTCGCCGCGACGGAGAACGTCGCCGCGGAGCCGCTGGTGTAGCCGGCCGGATCAAAGCCCAGACCCGTGACGTTCGGCGTGCCCGGATCGTAGACGAAGTTCCGGACGATCGGCGCGACGGGGAAGTTGCCCGCGCGGTCGTTGACGGTGCCGGAGTAGAAGTAGTACCCGACGCCGGCACCACAATCCAACGTGGTGAACGGAAGCATGGTGCGCTTCCAGTTGTCAGACAGCGTGGTGGTCAGCTGGTCGCTGAGCGTGCACGCTGAGGTGGGCGTGCCCGGCGGCACCGGCACACCGGGCCAGAGGCGGGTGAGCGACTGGGTTGCGGCATCCACACCCACGATGACGGTCTGGTTGAAGCCCGAGCGGGTATCCTGCGCCTCGAGGCCCCAGGCCTGGTTGAGCAACGCCGGGGCGTTCTGGTACTTCGAGGTGTTCGGCGTGGCCGAGACACCCGGCGTGACGCTGGTGCCATCCTGGTCGATGTTCGTCGCGAAGTAGAGACGCGCCGACGGGGCGACCTTGTCCACACCAAAGTTGTTGGAGGGACCGGAAGCGCTGGTGTTGCCCAGGTTGTCGGTGGCCCGGGTGCAGACGCGCTTCGAGTCGGCCAGGTCGCTGGTCAGGGTCTCCGGGAAGTCCGCGCCCGTGACAATGGCCGGCGAGGTCGTGCAGGCCGTGCCGATATACTCATACACGGTCAGCGTGCCAGCCGTGACACCCGAACCACCATCGGTCGGGGTGAAGCGCGGGCCAAACGCGTACGACGCGTTGATCCACTGCTGGTCGTAGAGCGGGTTGAAGGCCACCGTGCCGACCGCGATGGCCGGGCCAAGGTTGTCCACGGCCACCGGGCCCGGGAGGGGGTTCGGGGTCGGGGTGATCAGGTTCCAGCGCGGTTCCCCGACCACAAGGAATTGGCCACCGACGGACGAGAACTGGGTCGCCGCCGTGAGGGTGGAGCCATCCGGGCCAACCGAGCCAGCCGGGTACGTGGCCGGCGTAAGGCCGGTGATGCTGCGCTGGCCTTCGGTGGCCGCGCAGGTCCAGTTCCGGAGAACGGTGATGCCCGTGGCGGCGGTCCCGGTGATCGTGTTGGTCGCCGTGCCGCACGCCCCGCTGATGGTGACGATCGCCGTCGCCGGCACGATCGTCGAGTACGACAGGTACGTCATGTTGGTGGTCAGGCCACCCTTGTACCAGGTGATGCCACCATTGACGAAGCTCAGCGCGCCCACGTCGGTCTGCAGCGCGGACGGCACGATCGCCTGGTCGGGGTTGTTCATGACCACCGGGATCGCGTTCGACGCGAGCGGGGTGGAGCTGCCGACCACGTACAGGTTGGCCGTGACGGCCCGCTGCCCGTTGAAGACCACGGGGACATACTTGCCAGCGACCTGGCGGAGCTGCGTGGTGTTGAAGCTGAGGACGACGGTGACCGGCGCGCCCGCCGCACCCTCTTCGGCCGGAGCCGGGGTGATGGAGAAGCTCTGCGAGGCCAGAATGACGCCGTCGATGAGGACGTCGACGCGGTCGAGGGTCTGGCCGCCGGCATCAACGTTGATCGAGGCTTCGATCTGGCCCTGGACGTTGCTGAGGACAACCGGAATGCCGAGACCACCCTGAGTCAGGCTCTGGATCGAGACGCTGGCCGGGGACGGCGTGGTGACCGTGACCGACATCGAGCCGCAGACGTTGGTAAAGCCGGTGGCCGTCGAGCAGCCGCGAATCACCGCGGTGCCGTTGGCGACACCGGTGACCAGGCCAGCCGCGCTGACCGAGGCAATGCCTGGGGAGAGCGAGGACCAAGTCACAGCCTGGTCAGGGTTATTGGTGCCCTGCACCGAGGCGCTGAGCTGCACGGTCTGGCCTACGACCAGTCCGGCGGTGCCCGGGGTGACCGTGACGCCGGTGACCGTGGCGGTCGGGGCGGCCGTGACGTTGACCGTCGCGTTACCCTGGACCGCCGGATTCACCGTCGACGTGGCGGTGATGGCGACCGAACCGGCCGAGACACCCGTCACGACGCCCGAGGCGGCGTTGACAGTGGCCTTGGACGCGTCAGACGAGGACCAGGTGACCGTGGTGGCCACGCCAGCATCGGCGACGACAGCGGCCGACATCGTGATCGTGCCGCCGATGGGCACGGAGCCCGGGTTCGGCGCGACCGAAATGGACTTGACCGTCGGCGCCGGCGGCGGCGGCGGCGGTGGCGGCTCGACGATGGTGACATCGTCGCCGCAACCAGCAAGGCCGACTGCGACCATGCCAGTCAACAGGACAGAACGGTAAAACTTGTGCATGCTTACTCCCCCTATGAACGATGAGGTGCTACTCGCGACTTCGTTACCTGCATTGTCCTGCTGAACCATTCCCTGCCTTGTCAATCCTGGCTGTGTGGTGCCTGTTGCTGCCCTTCGGGATCAGCTCCCGTCACAGACCGAACAACGCACGGCAGCCCGATGAGCACCGAGAACGCGCCGCAGTACGGCGGCACTCCCGATGAGATCTCGCGTCCGTGAACCATGAGTCAACCTGCGTGGTACCGATCCAATCCAACGCGCAAACTTAACGCTCCACCCGGATGGGGTCAACCCGCGCAACCTACCGCACCATCATAGCTTGGCGCACCGACACCGGCTGTGATGCCGGTCACTTTTTGACGGGATTCATCCCCCGGGGACTGCGCCTGGGTCTCCGCGATGGCAGAACCCATTCCAGTCCCCGTACCAGCTTGGCAATTGCTATGCCGACCAATCTATGGAACTACACGAAGCCTGTCAATACAGGATCAAGCCTGACAACAGGTTAGCAACCCCAAGGATGGCAGATCAGTGACCTAGATCACCCTCGCCCTGTGTCCCCGGCCCCCGAATCAGGACCGAGCGGGCATGCGAACCCTGGCCACCGCCTGCCAGAGGCGGCCCCAGGCTGCGGAATCCAGCGGATCATATTGCAGATCGCGGTACTCGAGCCGGCCCTCGGGGCTGATGACGAAGACCGCGGCCTGCCCCGGGCGTGGCGTGCGCACCCCCCACCGGCGGGCCTCGCGTCCCCCGTCGTCACTCAGGAACCGCCCCCGGAGGCCTGCCAGGCCCACCAGACTGGCCGCAGCCGCGGTGGAGTCCGTCGAGATGCCGACCACCGATACCCCCCCGCCAAACACCTGCCGCACCTCCTGCCACCCCCGCCAGACCCCCAGGCACCCCGCATCCGCCAGCGAGGGGCAGAAGCTCAACACCACCACCAACCCGAGCTCCTGGGCCAGTTCGTAGGGGACGGGTGAGACCCCAGCCGCGGTGACCTGGGGCAGCTCAAGCGTCGGCGCCGACCGCCCAGGTCTCGTGTCCTCCAGCATCACCCCGCGGATCTGGGCGTGGAGGGGCGGGACTCCGAGAAGCAACAGGGCCAGGAGTGAGCGAGAAGCGAGAAGCGAGAAGTGGGAAGCGCGTGACCGGCAATTCCCCCGTGGAAGGGCCGCGGGAAGGTCGCAGGAGCCACTTCTCCCTTCTCCCTTCTCCCTTCTCACTGGACCACCCTCCGCAGCGCCGCCACGAGGTCCTGTCGCTCACCGATGCCGGTGTAGGCCACCCGGCCGTCGGCGCCCACGATCGCCACGAATCCCGTCGCCGGCGCCTCGAACGCCCGCACCGCCGCACCGCGCGTGTCATAGAGCGTGCGGAACGGCGGCTTGTGCTCCTCCAAGTAGCGGCGCACCCGCGCCGGGCTCTGGTTCACCGTCACGTTCACCCCGATGAACTCCACTCGGTCCCCAAACTCGGCGTGGGCAGCCCGCATCGCCGGCATTAGCGCCTCGCACACCGAGCACCAGGTGGCCCAGAATTGCACCAGCACCGGCCGCTTTCCCAGCACGGTGGCAAAGTCGAAGGCGTTGCCATCGAGGTCATTCACCGTCACCGGCTGAATGACCGTTCCCACCGCCTTGCCTCCCTGGGCCTCCGCGCCGATCACCGGCATGGCGAGCAGCGTGGCCCCAAGCAGGACGCCCGCGCACCTGGCCACCTGCCCACCAGTCCGCCGGCCCGCCGGCCCGCCGGCCCGTCCGTCCGCCTGTCCGCCTGTCCGCCTATCCGCCATCAGAGCACCTTCCCCATCTGCACGAAGTAGTATTGCGCCATCCCCAGCATGACCACCGCTGCCAGCCGCTTGACCCACAGCGTCCAGCCGCCGGCGCGGGGGAGGGCCGCCAGGAATCCCGAAGAGAGCCCCACGCCCACGAGGAGGGCGGTCATCCCCAGACTGAAGACGAAGAGATAAGTGAAGCCCAGCACACCCGAGCGCGTCTGGCTCACGAAGGTGAGGACCGTGGCAAAGGCCGGCGCCCCGCACGGCGCCGCCACCAGCCCCGAGGTGGCCCCCATCAGGAAGACGGCCCCCAGCGACTGGCCGCCCCACTTCGAGGCCCAGGCCAGCAGCCGCTCCGGCGCCATCACCGGGATCACGTCGAGCATCGCCAGCCCGAACACCAGCAGCAGGTTCCCCATGATGAAGTACGCCCAGGGGTTCGAGCTGATGGTCCCGAACAGGTTCCCCGAAAGGCCTGCAATCAAGCCCAGCACCGCGTACACCAGCGCCAGCCCGGTCACGTAGGTCAGGGTCAGCAGGATCGTCCGCCCCCGGCTCCGCCCCACCGCCCCCGCCCCGCCGAGAATGCCGGCGGTGATCGGGATCATGGGGTAGACACACGGCGTCAGGCTGGTCAGCAGCCCCGCGCCGAACATCAGCGGCAGGGCCTTCAGGGGCTGCAGGAGGATCTCGCTCTCCATCAGTGCCGTCCCGCCGGCTCGCCCGCCCCGTATCGGGTGGCCACGTACTCCTCCAGGATCGCCAGGAACTCCGCCACGATCGCGTCACCCTTCAGCGTCACCCGCAGCCGGCCATCCACGTAGACCGGCGCCTTCGGCTCCTCGGCGGTACCCGGCAGGGAGATGCCGATGTTGGCGTGCTTCGATTCCCCGGGGCCGTTTACCACGCACCCCATGACGGCCACCTTGAGCTCCTCGACGCCGGGGTGCGTCATTCGCCAGACCGGCATCTGGGCGCGCAGGTAGTCCTGGATCTCCTGCGCCATCGACTGGAAGAAGGTGCTGGTGGTCCGCCCGCAGCCGGGGCAGGCCGTCACCTGCGGGGTAAAGCTCCGGATACCGAGGCTCTGGAGTACCTGCTGGGCCACCCGCACCTCTTCAGTACGGTCGCCGCCGGGCTCCGGCGTCAGCGAGACGCGGATCGTGTCCCCGATCCCTTCCTGGAGCAGAATGGACAATCCGGCCGCGCTCGCCACCATCCCCTTCATTCCCATCCCGGCCTCGGTCAGCCCCAGGTGCAGCGGGTAGTCACACCGCGCGGCCAGCATCCGGTAGACATCCACCAGGTCCTGCACCCCGCTCACCTTGGCGCTGAGGATGATCCGGTCGTGCGGCATTCCCGCCGATTCCGCCAGCGCCGCCGACTGCAGAGCGCTCTCCACCATTGCGTGCATGGTGACATCGCGGGCGGTGAGCGGCGCGTCCAGCGCGGCGTTGCTGTCCATCATCTCGGTCAGCAGCTGCTGGTCGAGCGACCCCCAGTTGACGCCGATGCGCACCGGCTTCTCGTGGCGGAGCGCCACGTCAATGATGGCGCGAAAGTTCTCATCGTGCCGCTTGCCGCCGACGTTGCCGGGATTGATCCGGTACTTGGCCAGCGCCGCGGCGCAGTCGGGATGGCGGGTCAGGAGGAGATGGCCGTTGTAGTGGAAGTCGCCCACGATCGGGACGGCGATGTCGAGCCGGTCCAGCCCCTCGACGATGCGCGGCAGCGCCGCCGCGGACTCATCATTGTTGACCGTCACCCGCACCAGTTCACTCCCCGACTCGGCGAGCGCGCGAACCTGCGCCACCGTGCCCGCCACGTCGGCGGTATCGGTGTTGGTCATGGACTGGACAACGATCGGATGGTTGGATCCGACCGCGACGCCACCGATCAGGACGGTGGGCGTGGGGCGGCGGGCGGGGATGGGCATGGATTGAAAGATAGTAGAGGCGGGAACAGCCGGAGCTTCGTGTCCAACGGATCTCAGTGCCTGGTGAGCGGGACCTGCCCAGCCACAGTGAACTGCCGAGCCCATCGCAAGGTGAGCGGGAACTGCTTCGGGGGGCAGTTCCCGCTCACCGAGCACGGAGACGCGCTGGCAACCGGACCCCCGGCAGTTCCCGCTTACCCAACACGGAGGCCGAGAGGGAACTGGCCCTCCGGCAGGTCCCTCCCTACACCAGCCCCAGGCTCCGCACGAGCCGGTCCCAGTCGGTCAGGCTGATCGTGCCGTTGTCCTTGAGGGGGGTCAAGGCGGCGAGGATCTCGGCGCGGTTGCCGTCAATCCGGCGGTCGCGGAGCTCGCTCACCGTGCGGGCGAACCGATGCTCGTACTCGTCGACGTTGAGTTCCTTGTTCTTCCGCCGCTCGGAAAGGGTGGTGAGTTCCTGGGCCACACGGGCGGGGGAAATCGGCTTGAGGGCTTCCTCGGACATCGCATCACTCGGCGTGAAAGGCGGACAGCAGGCGGGTGCACGGCCGTGCCCCCGGGGTAACCCCGGAATAATGGTGTGAATGGTTGGTGTTGGGTAGGGGTGGCCTGCCTTACCGGAGTGCCTGCACGACGACCAGCGCCCCCGTGATGGCGCAGACCGCCAGGATCGTCGGCCGCAGCGCCTTGCCATCCACGAACCGCACGGCCCGGATCGAGAGCGCGAACCCGATGGCCATCCCCGGAAGGAGTGCGAGGCCGAGCAGCAGGTCGGTGAGCCCAAACCGGCCCACGAAATGGAGCCCAACGAGGGAGATCACCGTCCCCACCACGAAGTAGGCGCTGAGGGTGGCCCGGAGGCTCGGCCCCTCCGAGCGGCTGTAGAGCAGCGCCATCGGCGGGCCGCCGATCGAGACGGTCGTGGCCATGAAGCCTGAAAGCATCCCCGCCCCGGTCAGCGTGCGTGGTGTGGTCCGCACATGGTACCCCGACGCGGTGAGCCCGGTGGCCAGGAGGATCAGGAGGCCGAAAATCAGTTTCATCTGCTCGGCGGGCACCAGGACAAGCACCGCCATCGCGACGCCGGTTCCGACCACCCGGCCGCCGAGTGACCAGCCCAGATCGGCCCGCTGGATGCCATGACGCTCGCGAATGAGCATCATGATCGTGAGCAGACCGGACGAGAACAGGATGGGCCCTGGCACGAACTGGGGTTGGATCAGCACCAGGAACGGCACGGCGAAGAGGCCCAGGCCGAAGCCGATGCACCCCTGCACGAGGGCCCCGCCGGCCATGACGAGGGTGATGGCGGCAAACTCGATGGGGCCGGTCACGGGCTGGTGTTGATGGCAGGGGTGGGGGGCATCGGCCCCAAACATAGCAGGGGCACCCTCGTGGGGTGCCCCTGCGGTGGCGTCACGTGCGGCGCGGGAAGACGAGCTTCTACGAGGTCAGCCGCACTCGCTGAAACCGCAGACGTGGCACTTGGCGCAGCCTTCCGCAAACTCCAGCTGCGAGCCGCAGTCGGGACAGGCGCCCAACATTGTCTCCTGCAGGCCGCCGAGCATGACCTGCTCGGCGCCCTTGGTAACCACCTGTTGCACAACCTGCGCGGGGCTGGGCTGCAGGAGGTCCTGCTGGATCCCCTGCTTGTCCTGCATGTACCGCTCGATGGCGATGCCCACGGCATCGGGCACCGACATGACCTTGTTGGCGCCGAGTCCGATCACCCGGTCGGAGGAGATGCCGCGGAGCTGGCGGTGGATCTCCTTCATCGGGATGCCGGAGCGCAGCGCCAGGCTGATGAGGCGGCCCATCGCCTCCACGTCGGCCATCAGGGCGCCGCCCGCCTTGCCGAGGCTCATGAAGACCTCGAACGGCTGGCCCTTCTCATCTTCAGTGATCGTCACGTACATCGTGCCAAGCGGCGTCTCGACGCGGCGCACGGCACCCTTGAGGAGCTCGGGACGCGAGCGCTTCTGGCGGCGCTGCAGGTTCTCCGACTCGAGTTCGTGCACCACCTTGCGCAGCCGCTCGTTTTCGGCCTGCAGCTCGGCCAGCTCGCCGTGAAGATCGGCGGTGGGCACCGGCACCTCGTCACCCTGGGCGGTGGTCATGGCGGCCAGGTCGCCCCGGGCGGTGGACTGGCCACTGGAGGTGGCCTGCTCCGCCACCTTCTTCGCGGTGGAGCCGGTGGACAGCACCTGCATGTCACGGCTGCCATCGCGGTAGACCGCGACCCCCTTGCACCCCAGCCGGTACGCCAGGCGGTAGATCTCCTCGACGTACTCCTCGGTGGCATCGTGGGCGAAATTGCAGGTCTTGGAGATGGCGGAGTCGTTGTATTCCTGGAACGCCGCCTGCATCCGGATATGCCAGTCGGGCCGGATTTCATTGGCGGTGACGAACACCCGCTGCCAGCGCGCGGGCACCTCGTCGAAGCGGATGTGCCCCGCCTCGGCGATCTTCCGCATCAGCTCCTCGGAGTACCATCCCTCGGACTTCGCGATCGCCACGAACTCGCCGTTGACGTCGGGCATCAGCACGCCGGCCTGGTTGCGCATGAACGCCACCGCGAACAGCGGCTCGATCCCGGAGCTGCACTCGGCGATGATCGAGATCGTGCCGGTGGGCGCCACGGTGGTGACGTTGCAGTTGCGCAGGCGGCGCATCGGGCGGATCCGGCGGCCCTGGCCGTCGCGGGCGCAGGAGGCGTCAGGCCCCCAGATGCTCTTCTCCCACTCGGGGAACGCCCCGCGCAGTCCGGCCAGGCGCTCCGACTCGACCTTGGACTCCTCATCCACGAACTGCTGGATCTTGCGGCCCAGCATGACCGCCTCTTCCGAGTCGTAGGGGACGCCGAGCTTCACGAAGACGTCCGCGAGGCCCATGACGCCGAGCCCGATCCGGCGGATCCGCTGGGCCAGGTCGGTGATCTCGGCCAGCGGGTAGTGGTTGGCGTCGATGACGTTTTCCAGGAAGTGCGTGGTGAGGTGTACCACCTGGCGGAGCTGCTCCCAGTCGAGTCCGCCATCCTTGACGAAGACGCCGAGGTTGATCGAGCCCAGGTTGCAGACGTCGTAGGGCAGCAGCGGCTGCTCGCCGCACGGGTTGGTGGCCTCGTACAGCCCAAGGTGCGGCACCGGGTTGTAGTAGTTGGCGCGGTCAATGAAGAACACGCCGGGCTCGCCAGTCTTCCAGGCGCCGTGGATGATCTTTTCCCAGACTGCGCGCGCGCGCAGGCGGCCCACCGCCTGGCGAGACTTGGGATGGAGCAGGTCATACTCCTCGTCCCGCTCGAGCGCCTGCATGAACGCATCGGTGACGGCCACCGAAATGTTGAAGTTGGTGATCTTCGTGGTGTCGTCCTTGCACGCGATGAAGTCCATCACGTCGGGGTGGTCCACGCGGAGGATGCCCATGTTGGCACCGCGGCGGGTGCCGCCCTGCTTGACGACATCGGTGGAGGCGTCGAACAGGCTCATGAAGGAGATCGGTCCGCTGGCCACACCCATGGTGGAGCGGACGATGTCGTTCTTGGGCCGCAGCTGCGAAAAGCTGAAGCCGGTACCGCCGCCGGACTGGTGGACCAGGGCCATCGAACGCAGGGTATCGTAGATCCCGCTGTGGCCGTTGGAGAGGGCATCCTCCACCGGGAGCACGAAGCAGGCACTCAACTGCCCCAGCGGGCGGCCGGCATTCATCAGGGTGGGCGAGTTCGGCATGAACTGCCGCCGGGCCATCACGCCGTAGAACGCCCCGGCGAGCTCCTCGACCGCCCCCTCGGAGGCGCCATAGGCGCGGTCCGGTTCCGCGATGGTGCGCGCCACGCGCCAGAACATGTCCTCGGGTGTCTCGGCCGGCAGACCCTGCTCGTCGCGAATCAGGTATCGCTTCTCCAGCACGGTCCGGGCATTGGAGGACAACTCGATCTGGCCCCTTGGCGTAGCTGCACCCATGGGATTCCCCTCGGTACAAAGATGTGTGGTATTTGCGAGACCCGCAGGACTTGCCCCGACCACACGCATGGACAGCTTCGCCGAGCGTGCGGGTGGGACGGTCAAACTAGGGGATGCGGGGGCCGGACACAATACGGGGAGAAGTCGCGCAACGGCGTGACGAATCGTTGTTCACATCACAAACGTGTAACACCCTGTTGCGCTCAGGGAATGGTGACCTGCAGCCGCTGGCGCACCTGGGTGCTCCGGCCACCCTGGTCGGTGACCACGAGCGCTGCCACATACCGGCCCGGGGGAGCGCCCCGGAGCGACAACCGCTGGGCGATCGCACCTCGACCGCCCTCCAGTCGGCCCGTGAACTGCTGGTCAAACACCATCGCGCCGGTCTCCGGATCACGCAGTTCGAAGCTGGCGCGGTAGCGTCCGTCCCCGGCGAGCCCGGTGGCCTCGGCGAAGAGCTCGAGGCGTTCACTGCGGCTGATGCTCTGCATCGGCCCGAAGGTCACGCCGTCCTGCATCAGCCGGCTTGAGGGCGCACCGAGGATCAGGTCACCGAGTCGTGGGACGACAGCGTCCGCAGGCAATGTCCGGATGGTGTCGATCGGCGAGACCGAACCCCCGTTCGCACCGGCGAAGAGCCCCATCCGGTATGTCAGCGTGGACGCGGCGGTGAGCGGTACCTCGAAGTGCACCTGCAGGAACCGATCCGGTCGCACGGGGGTGGCGGTCGCGGGGCGGAGGATGGTGTCGATCTCGACCTGCACCGCCCCCGTGGCATCGAGCCCGACAAACACCAACCGCATCGGGTAGACGTACAGCCCCTCGAACTCCTCCAGCTCCAGCCCGAAGCCCGGGACAGCGATGAGGAGGTGGGCCGCCGGGCCGGAGGCCACGCGGGTCGTCGCCACGGCGTGGAGCCGGGCGGCCAGGGCGCGCGGGTAACGCGGCTCATAACTGTCCGTGGCCAGCCCGATCTCCAGGCTGGTCTGGACGAGCGCCCGCTCGCGGGCCTCCGCCTGGCGGCCGTCGGCGCGGCCCGGCGTCCCGAGGTCGGCATAGACGGCCGCCAGACCCTCTCGCGACCGGAAGAGTTGTTCGGACGCGCCCGCCGGTTCGCCGCGCGCGGCTCCTGGACGCTCCCCCGAGCTGGCCATCGCCAGACGCATGTCCACGACGTCGAAGAGGCTCTCCACCAGCCGGAAGCGATCGGGGTCCTGCCTGGCCACGAAATGAAAGACCAGGTCGCCACCGGCCCGGCGGTAGTGCCACGACTCGTTCGGCTCGACCCCGACCGCGTTGAAGCTCACCCGGCTGTCGGGCTCCCCGTGCCGGACGTAGAGGCGGCCACGGTCGTCGAGCACCGCCTCAGTGGAGAGGAACGCCGGATCGCTCGGCAGCGACCAGCCGCCAGCCGAGTACTGTTGCCGGGCCATTGCCAGGCGCCGATAGTGTTCGCGGAGGCGGGAGCCCTCGCGCCGGAAGTCGAGCCGGTCCCGCCCCCCCCAGAAGGTGGCGAGCATCTTCGACCGTGGCTGGCCGCGCAGCCGGTCGAAGAGCCCGAGCACGCTATCGGACGCCACGACCTCGAGGTCGGCCCGGTAGGCTGCCAAGGCGACCAGGTCATCGATCGCGGCCCCCTCATAGTACGCCTCGGTCCCGGCCAGGTCGCCAAGGAGAAAGCGAGTGCGCGCCACCTCGAGCAGGCCAAGGGCGCGATTGTCCCCCACGCGACGATAGGTCTCGAAGGCGTTGAGCGCAGCCGGCAGGTCACCCACCTCACGCTCCACCCGACCCAGCGCCAGCAGGATCGCCGGGGCGCGGACACCCGGCGGCTGCGTGGCCAAGGCCTGGCGCAAGGCGTCGAGCACCACCCGACCGCGGTCCGCGTCCCGGCGGCGGACCGCCTGGGCGGCCAACACCTCCAGGCGCGCCGCGAACGCCGGGTCCGCCAGCGCGGCCCGCATGTAGGCGGTGGCGGCACGACCGCTCGCGTTCCGTCCGAGCAGGGTGGTCCGATCCGCGTCAGGACCCTGGACTTCCCCGAGCTCGTACTCGGCCAGGCCCAACGCGAACCAGCCATACGGCCAGCTCGGTTCGAGCTGCACGGCGGACTGGAATTCGGAGGCGGCATCGTTGTAGTACCGCAGGGCGCCGAGGTCGCCAAGACGCAGCGACAGGAAGCCGAGGCGGAGATGCAGCATCGGGTCGCCCCCCTGCGTCTTCGCGTCGCGCATCAGCGCGGTTTCGAGCTGCTGGAGGGAGGCCGTGTCGGTAATGACGGCGAGCGAGTCCCGGAACACATCGAGCTTCGCCCGCTCGGGCGCCGACTGGGCCGACACGCCGGGGCCGAGCAGAGCCCCGACAAGGAGCACCAGGAGGAGACGAGACAAGTGACGCAATGGCATTGCGATGGAGACGTCTGAGCGGGGGGGAATTGTCACAGGCAACCGCCGTTCGCCCCGACAAAATGGCAGGGGATCCAGGGCAGGGCAATCTTTCCGTTGACCGCCCCTGTCTCCGGCGCCTAGATTGCCCGTTCCCATCACCGAGGCCGCTGACTTGATGACCGACCCCGCCGCACCGTCCTCGCGCCAGGGGGCCCCAGCAGGCCTGAGCGGGACCGTGTTGGATGGCCGGTATCGGGTCGGGCACCTGCTGGGCCAGGGAGGGATGTCCGAAGTCTACCTCGGCCACCATCTGGCCCTGGATCGCCCCTGCGCCATCAAGGTTGTGCGAGCGGAGCGGGCCGCCAGTGCCGACGCGCTGGCACGTTTCACCCGCGAAGCCTCCGCGGCCAGTCGCATCGCCCACCCCAACGTCTGCCAGACCCACGACTTCGGCGCCACTCCGGATGGCCTCCATTACCTCGTCCTCGAGTACCTCGAGGGCCGCCCCCTGTCGGCGGTGCTCGCGGGTGGGCCGCTGGCACTCCCCCGGGCGCTCGAGATCATCAGGCAGTGTGCGGCGGGACTGCAGGCGTGTCATGACGCCGGCATCGTCCATCGCGACCTGAAGCCAGACAACGTGATGCTGGTCCGTCGCGGGAAGGATGACGTGGCCGTCCTGATGGATTTCGGGATCGCGCGCTCCCTCTCCAGCCCTGAGCTGACGCAGGACGGCCTGATGGTGGGCACCCCCGAGGTCATGAGCCCGGAACAGATCGCCGGGGACCCGGTGGGCCCGGCGAGTGACCAGTACCAGCTGGCCCTGTTGCTGGTGCGCCTGTTGACCGGGACACTGCCCTTCCCCGGGGAGACGACCCAGGAACGGATGACCAGCCGCCTGACGGTCCCGCCCGCCGACCTCGCCGAGCTGGCGCCGGGGCTCCGGGTCCCCGATGGGGTTCAAAAGGCCATCACCAGAGCCCTCTCCAGGAAGCCCGGGGAGCGCTTCCCTGCCTTGCCGGCCTTCGTGGCGACCATGGATGCCCAGCCGGGAATGGGGGCGGAGCCACCGACGGAAATCCTGTCCCGGCGCCCCCCCCCTTCGGCCGGTCCGCTGAGGAGGCGCCTGGCGCGGGTCGTCGTCGCGGGGGCAGCGGTGGCGGGGGTCCTCACGGCCTGGCAGGTCCTCCGGCCTGGGCCCGGCACGCCCCCGTCGTCGGCGCTGCCGACCCTGCCGCTGGACACCACACCCGGGGCAGTCCCACCACCCGCGGCCCCGCCCGCCGCCGCCCCCCAGCCTGTTCAACTTGGGCCGGTGGCATTACCATCTCTCCCGTCTGATTCACTGGCCTTCAGCGAGGACCCGGCCAAACGCCGGGGGGCCCGCGAACAGGCCGAACGGGTGTATCGTTCAGCACAGGCCGCGGTTGCCCTCCGGGCCGAGGCAGCGTTCCTGGTCGCGGAGACTCATCGACGGGATGGGGCCTTCGACGAGGCGCGCACATGGTTGCAGCACTGTCTGGCCCTGCAGGAGCGCGCCAGTTGCCGGCAGCTCCTCCTTCTACTTCCCTGAGCCGGGAGCCGCTCCAGCGTGAGCCACCCCCAGGTGCGTGCCAGCGTCTACGCCAAGACGGATACCGGCCAGACGCGTGATCACAATGAAGACACCTTCCTCATCGCCGACCTGACGGAGCAGACCACCTGCGTCATCGAGGGGGTCACCGTCAAGGAGGTCGGCCCGCGCGGTTGCCTCCTGCTCGTGGCCGACGGCATGGGCGGGGCGGCCGCCGGCGAGATCGCCAGCGAGATGGCGGCGCAGGTGATCTACCGTCACTTGCTCGACGTCTGGGCCGGTGTGGACGATCCCTCACCCGAACACTTCGCCGAGCGGCTGCGGGATGCCGTGGAGGAAGCCAACCGGGTCCTCCATGAGTACGCCCAGAGCCACCCGGAGGTGCGCGGCATGGGCACGACGGCCACCGTCGGCGGGATCTTTTCCGGTGCGCTGTACCTGGCCCAGGTCGGCGACAGCCGGGCGTACCTGATCCGGAGCGGCCAGGCCACGCAGCTCACCAAGGACCAGTCGCTGACACAGCGCCTCGTCGATGCCGGTGAGATGACCGAAGAGGAGGCCGAGCAGAGCACCCGGCGCAACATCATCCTCCAGGCACTCGGCCCCGACCCGCGGGTCAAGGTGGACCTCACCTTCCTGCCGCTGGTGCAGGATGACATCATCCTGATCTGTTCGGACGGGCTCTCCGGCCAGGTCAAGCGGGAGGAAATCGCGGAGTTTGCCACCCGGGAATCGGATCCCGAGGTGCTCTGTGACACCCTCATCAGCCTGGCCAACTCGCGCGGCGGCCCCGACAACATCACGACCGTGGTGGTGCGCGTTGATGGGGAGGGGCTGCCCCCGGCGGACGCTGACTTCGTGGCCGACTATCAGCCGACCCCGATCCTCGAGGAGGATACGGCCGAACTGCCGGTCCAGACGACGCCGATCCGCTCGACCCAGCCGGTGGTGGTGCCCTCCCGTGAGGAACTCATCGCCGCGCTCCCGCCGCCCCCCACCCCCCCTTCGACGCGACCCGCCCTGGTCCCCGCGCGTTTTGTGCTGATCGGCGCCGGGGTGCTGGCCGTCCTCGCCCTGCTCTACTACTTCGCCAGGTCGTGACCGGCGGGGTGCACCTGCGGCGGCTGGATGGGCACCACGCAGGCCAGGCGCATCCCCTCACGCGGGACGTCACCACGGTGGGCAGCCACCCGGCCAGTGACCTCAGGCTGGACAGTGAGCCGTCCCCTGGGATTGCCCCCCGACACGCCGCCGTCATCAGGGATCCCACCGGGTGGGTCATCCGGCACCTCGAGGACCAAGCCGGCACCTGGGTCAACGGGGCACGCGTGCGGCGCGAACGACGCCTGCACCCGGGTGACACGCTCCAACTTGGCGAGCACGGCCCCGCCTTCCGGTTCGAGACCGACAACCTCGCGCCAGCCGCCGTGCTCGCCCGCCAGACGCCAGCAATGCGATGGGCCCTCCTGATCCTGGGCGTCGGCATGGTCGTGGCCGTAGGCTGGCTAGGCTGGCGAGGAACCATGACGCCGCCGGACGGGCAGCGGGAATCGTTGTTGGCCCGTGTGGACAGCCTCGCGACCGTGCTGCGCGCGGCAGAGGCACGGGAGAGCACGCTGGCGGCTCGGCTCGAGGAAGCGGTGGCGGAGGCCGCGCAGACGCGCGTGCTCCTCGCGAATCCCGACGGCGACGGCACCAGCCTGGATGCCCTGGCCCGGCGCGTGGACCGGTTGGGAGACGCGCAGGGTGGACTGCTCCGTGCCACGGAGTTCGACGTGACGACGGTGGTGGCCGCACACCGGGACGCGGTCGCCCTGCTGCTGGTGGAACATGCCAATCGTTCCCTGGTGTCGGGCACCGCCGTGGCGATTCACCGCTCGGGCGACACCTCCTGGGTGGCGACCAGCCGGCATCTCGTGGTGGACAGCACCGCGCGAACCGCCCGACGGATCGGGCTCGCGTTCGACGGCACGGCGCAGGTGTTCGAGGCGCTGCTGGTCGGCAGCGACCTGGCACACGATCTGGCGTTGTTGCGCGTGGTGATTGATGGTGGCACGCCGGTCATCCCCGGCATGGCGGCGGGCCCCGCGCCGGGCACCCCGGTGGCCGTGATCACCTTCCCCCTCGGCCTCGGCCTCGCCACCAGCGGCGACTGGCGGGTGAGGGGGGTCACCGCCAGCGCCTTCACTGCCACGGTGACCCAGGTCACGGAGCAGCGCCTCGTCCTGGATGGTTATGGCAGCCCGGGCATGAGTGGCAGTCCGGTCCTGAGTGGTGCGGGGGAAATCGTCGGCATCATTTTCGGTGGGGGCCCGGGCGCCGGGAGTCGTGTCGTCTTCGCGGTCCCCGGCGAGGCGCTCCGAAGCCTGCTGGCGCGGGTCAGGGCCCGGTAGGCCGCCCGTCAGCATGGGCGGACGGTGGGGCATCCGGCCCCTCCGCTACGCGGGGGTGATCACCCCGAGCACGCGCGGACCCGATGCCCCGGTCACCGACGGGAGATTGCCGGGCTGACCGTGCACGGTCAGATACCCCAACAACGCAAACGCCACCGCCTCCTTGGCATCTCCGGGAAAGAAGAGCTCGTCGAAGCGACGCAACGCCGGGTGCCCGGGCAACCCGGCCAGTCGCCGTGCCAGCGACGCCACCAGGCCGGGGTGGTGAGCTCCACCACCAGACACAACCACCTCCGCGGCTGGTGGCAGCCATTCCGCGATCGCCTCGACGATACTCCGGCTGGTCAGTTCCACGGCGGTGGCCACGGCATCGGGTCCCGGCACGCGCGCATGCAGCGTGGCGGCGTAGGCTGCGCCGAAGTGTTCCCGGCCGGTGCTGCGGGGTGGCCGCTGCGCAAAGAACGGATCCGCGATCAGGGCATCGAGCAGCGCGGCGTTGACCGTGCCCCGCGCCGCGATCTGCCCGTCCCGGTCACACGTGGCGCCGGGCTCTACCAGGCCGGCGAGGTGATCAATCACCGCCATCCCCGGGCCGGTATCGAACGCCACGGCATCCTCGTCGGCACACCGGCGGCGCACCCAGGTGGCATTGGCCATCCCGCCGATGTTCAGGAGGATCCGGGCATGGTCCGCCGCCCCGAACAGGAGGACATCGGCCATCGGCACCAGCGGAGCCCCCTGCCCTCCCGCGGCCACGTCGCGGTTCCGGAACGCGCTGACCACTCGCACGCCGAACCGCTCCGCCAGGACCGCGGGCTCGCCCAGTTGCCAACTGGTGGCTGGTGGTTCATGCCAGATCGTCTGGCCCGGGAAGGCGATAAAGTCCACCGCCGTGGCGGCGGTGTGTGTCGTGTCGAGCAGCATCTGGACCGCCTCGGCGGCCCAGTCCGCGAGCGCCGTGTGGAGGAGGGCAAAGTCGCGGGCGGTGCCACCGCCGAGCGCCGCGACGATCCGGGCGCGTTCCGCCGGCAGGTAGGGGCGGGTGATGAATCCCTCGAACGTCACGCGGGTCGGGGACGTAAACCTCACCAGCGCCGCGTCGATGCCATCGAGCGACGTGCCGGACATCAGACCGATACCGAGGGTCGGGCGTTCGGTCATGGCCAAGACCCGTTCAGCGGTGGTGGATCACCGAGGATGGCCCGCAGGCGGTGGTCATGCTCCCGCAGTTGCTGCCGCGCAGCCTCGACCGTAAGCCCGAGGCGTTGCATGACGATGGCGGTGCGAACGCTGCCCCCGGCCGCGTCGATGGCGGCCCGCGCCTCGGCACGATCACAACCCGTGGCCTCCATCACGATGCGCTCGCCGCGATCCACCAGCTTGGCACTGGTGGCCTGCAGGTCCACCATCAGGTTGCCCCAGGTCTTGCCGAGGCGCACCATCGCCCCCGTGGTAATGGTGTTGAGGGCCAGCTTGGTGGCCGTGCCTGCCTTCATGCGGGTGGAACCCGTGATGGCCTCGGGCCCGGTATCAATGACGACACAGGCATCGCAGCCCTCCCGCAGGACCGCCGGCGGCTCGGCACAGGCCACCAGCGCCGTGCTGGCCCCGAGCGCCTGTGCCCGGCCGAGGGCCGCGCGCACATAGGGGGTCACCCCCGACGCGGCGATGCCAACCACCGTGTCGTTCGCCCCGACCTGGTTGCCGTCCATGGCGGCGATGCCGGCGTTGACATCGTCTTCAGCGCCCTCGGCGGAGCGGACCAGCGCGGGATACCCTCCGGCCATGATCCCGACAACCTGCGTCGGGACGGTGCCGAAGGTGGGCGGGCACTCCGAGGCATCCAGGACACCGAGTCGCCCGCTGGTGCCGGCCCCCACATAGAGAAGGCGTCCTCCCCTACGGAAGGACGCCTCCACCAGTTCAATCACCCGGGCGAGCGACTCTCGGGCCCGCGCCACCGCCAGGGGGACGGTGGCGTCTTCCGCCGCGAGCAGGTCCACGATCTCGAGCGGGGTCGCGGTATCAATGGCCACCGTGCGCGGGTTGCGCTTCTCGGTGGCCCTCAACGTCCCCGCGTCGGGATCGGGCATCCGATCAGGGGCGCGGCACGACCAGCGGGTCGCTCAGCGCAATGACGATGCGGGTACCCTCGGCGATGACCACGTCGCGGTCGGCCGTCTCCGCGGCGATGGCCGCGCCCGTCGCGGCACCCACGACGCCGCCGACGACCGAGCCCCGACTGCCCCCGCCCAGCACCCGGCCCGCAATGGCACCAGCGGCGGCCCCCACGCCGACGGTGGCCGCCGCGCCGGTCGTGACGCCGCGGCCCTTCAGCTCGTAGGCCACGGTGGTGGCGCGCCCATTGAGTTCGTAGCTCTCGCCGCCGAACGCGATGCGCGTGGCCCGCAGCACCAGGGTGCCGGTGGTGTCGCCCCGGTTCGCGGCGGGCGCCAGCTCCACGATCGACATGGTGACGGTCGCGCCGGCCGGCACCAGCGTGCGGCCGTTGGCATCGGTCACGTCCTGCGCGAGGGTGGCGGTGAAGGTCTCACCGGCCTTGTTGGTGCGCGAGGTGATCGCCGCGGCCGAGCGCAGCTCCATGACGGTCCCGGCGCCCAGCGTCACGGTGCGTGGCTCGGGGCCGGGCTGAACCGGGGCCGGCGGTGGTGGCGGGGCCGGCCGGTTGGCCACCGGGCGCGCCGGCGCGGGCGGCTGGGGCACCGGCACCACCGGGGCGGCATCAGGCGCCGGCATGTCACTGATGACCTCCAGTGAATCGGCGGGGGGCATCGCCAGATCGCGATCAAGGTCGGCGAGCTGGTCGTCAC
>JBHEPH010000016.1:4833-14782 GCA_046260395.1 Gemmatimonadales bacterium | reverse complement strand
GTGCAGGACCACCGCCACAGGCGGCCAGCGAGGCGGCGGTCAACAGGGCAAGTAAAGTGCGTGATGTCATCATTCCTCCGTGGTACTGGACACGTGCGTGCCACGTGACAGCGGGAGCGAGCCCCTACGGGTGAGGCAGGAGCGGCCCGATGCGACATAATGGCCGGGATATCAGGGAAGGAGACGACCGGAACGAGTTTCCGGCACACACGGGCCCGCCTTCGGGCACCGGCTCCCAACCTCGGCACGCGTCACAGCATGTTGTAGAGCCACTGCGGGGTCAGCCCTTGGAGCCAGGTGGCCAGACGCGTGAACTGCCCGGTGGCCAGGAGCAGCCCCACGAGGACCAGGATCGCCCCGCTGACCCGCTGCACCCAGGGCATGTAACGACGGAAGCGCTGGAACCAGCCAAAGAAGCTGTCAGCCGCCCAGGCGGCGGCCAGGAAGGGCAGCGCCAACCCGAACGAGTAGGCCCCGAGCAGCACCATGCCCCGCTGGAGGTCGGCTTCGGTGGCGGCCATGGTCAGGATGCCCCCAAGCACCGGCCCGATGCACGGCGTCCACCCGGCGCCGAAGGCCACCCCGACCAGGAAGGTACCGAGGTACCCCACCGGCTTCTTCTGCAGGTGCAGGCGCTTCTCCATGTCCAGCGCGCCAAGCTTGATGACGCCCAGCAGGTAGAGTCCGAAGAAGATGATCAGCAGGCCGCCGGCCCGGGCAATCCACTCCGAGTAGAACTTGAAGGCGCGGCCGACGGCGGTCGCGCCGGCACCGAGGAGCATGAAGACGAGGCTGAAGCCGAGCACGAACAGGATCGAGTGCGCCATCGCCACGCGTCGCCGCGAGCTCATCTCGTCCACCGAGAGGCCGGTGATGAACCCGAGGTAGGAGGGCACCAGGGGCAGGACGCACGGGGAGAGAAAGCTCAGGACGCCCCCGAGGAGCGCCACGAAGATGCCAAGGGTGGGGCCGTCGGTCATCGCCGTCTCGTGGCCAGCGCGCCGAGATCGCGGCCTCGGCAGTCGCTGCAGAGTCCGTGGATCTCGGCCCGGTGTCGCTCGTAGAGGAAATGGTGCTCGTCAGCCACCATGCGCATCATCCGTTCGATCCGCTCGTTGATGAATTCCACCACCCGTCCGCAGCGGCGGCACACCAGGTGCTCGTGCCGCGTGCTGGCAGCGGTCGGTTCAAACCGCCTCCGACCATCCCCGAAATCGTGGGCCGCCACGAAACCACCCTTGGTCAGCATCTCCAGGGTGCGGTAGATCGTGGCGAGCCCGATCCGTTCCCCGCGGCGGTCGAGCTCCCGCCGGATCGCCTCCACCGACGGGTGATCATCGGCGGCGAAGACCACCTCCGCGACCATCGCCCGCTGCCGCGTGAGCGGCAGCCGGCGATCGCGCAGCCAGTCCGTGAAGCGCCCGAGGAGCTCGGCGCTCTCAGGCTTCTGGGGACGCATCGTCCTGGGACGCCGGGAACCAGTCGGCCAGGTCCACCGGGATCAGGGGATCATCCTCATCCGCCCGGCGCGGGACCAGGGCCAGGAGTTCCTCCAGCGCTTCGAGTGGGCCACTGCCCACTTCCTGCACGGACGCCTGGCAGGCGCCCCGTTTCCGGCCCTTGACCGCCAACGTGAAGCGCGCCGTATAGATCCGCCGGCGTTCACCATCCACCCGGCTGATGACGGCGGTCCCCCAGTCGTGCCCGCCGCTGCGGACCACCCGAAAGACCCACACGCCATCGATCTCCCGGCCGGGGATCGCCCCGGCCACGGCCAGCGCCAGCTGGTCCCAACCCGGGCCGGTGCCCGGGGCCGCGGGGATCAGGACTGGCGGCATTGTTCCGTGTAATAGCGGATGACGTGCATGAAATCCTGGGCATTGGTCACGACACCGTAGGCTTGATGGGTGCCCCGGTCCCGCAGCTTGTTGACGACAAATTCGGTCTGGTCCACGCAGAGTGTCATCAGCGGCTCGGGGCTCCCTCGATGCGTGTGGAAGGCGGGCAGCATGTTGCCCACGGCGATCGCGTGGAGCGCGGTGGCGATGAACACCGCTCCCGTGGCACGAATCGTATACTGCCGCATGGCATCCTGCGCGGCGACGTTGTCGGTGATGACGCCCGGAAGCGGACCGTCGTCGCGGATCGATCCCGCGAGCACATACGGGATGCCCTGGGACACCAGGGCATGCATGATCCCGTCCTTGACCATGCCGGACGCAACGGCTGCCTCGATTGACCCGGCGGCGCGCACCCGATTGATGGCACGCATGTGGAGACTGTGCCCCCCCTCGGCCGGACGGCCGACATTGGTCATGCCGAGAGTCGTCCCGAAGATGGCCGATTCAATGTCGTGTACGGCCACCGCGTTGCCCGCCAACACGGCTTGCACGTAGCCGTGCCGGATGAACCACTCCATGTCGCTGCGCGCCCGGGCATGCACCAGGGCCGGCCCGAGGACCCAGACGAGGTAGCCCCCGCGCCGACGCTCCGACTCGATCCGCTCGGCCAGCTCGGCGTAGTCCACTGGCCGCTCGCGGCTGACCTCCGTGGACATGAACCGGAACTCATTGGGACTCCCTGCCACACCGAGGAACCCCTCGGTGCTGACCACGATCCCCTCACTGCCATCCTCGGCGTGCCCGAGCAGCACCGGTTCACCGGCACGGACCCGGCGCGGCTCGAGCACCTCCAGCTGCCCGCCCCGGGGCACAACGGCCCCATCCATGCGGGGATGGAGGGTGCTGACCCAACCCCGGTCGGTGTGGACCCAGGTCGGCAGGTTGGAGGTGGCGTAGAACCCCTCGGGAAGCACTCCGTCGGCGGGCGAGGGGGCGAAGGTTGCGACCGGTGCCCCGGCGAATGGTGGGTTGGCGAAATCCGGCTGGCCGCTGGGGGGATGATTCATCGTGGGGGGAAAGTAGGTGCCCGCGTGGGGCGATACAAGCGAGGCCGCAGGCCGCTTCCCCGGCGGCCCAGCCCAGTCAGAGCAGGGAGACAGGGTCCCGGTCGAGGGTCGTGCGGGTGCCCTTCTTGGAGCCCAGCCTGGGCGCCACGTACCGGACCAGCTTTCCGAGGGTGCCAGAGGGCCCCCGGAGCACCAGGTGCCACCGATACCGCGACTTGATCCGGACCACCGGACACGGGGCCGGACCAAGCAGGGAGACCTCGGGGGCCCGTCGGGTCAGCAACGCATCCCACCAATCGGCCCACTCCCCGGCGCGGGTCGCAACGGCATCGGCATCCTCGCCGCTCACGACGAGGTTCACCAGCCCGGTCAATGGGGGATACACCGGGGAGGCACGGTGTTCACGTTCCTCGGCGGCGAACGCCGCCACGTCATGCTGGGCAGCGTGCACCAGGGCATGGTGGCCCGGATTCCTGGTCTGCACCAGCACCCGACCACCCCGTGGCCCGCGCCCCGCGCGGCCCGCCACCTGCGCCACCAACTGGAAGGTTCGTTCGGCCGCCCGGAAATCGGGCAGGTGAAGGGCCGTATCGGCATCCACCACCCCCACCAGCGTGACATTGGGGAAATCCATTCCCTTGGCGATCATCTGGGTGCCAATGAGGATGTCCACCTCTCCGCGCTCCACCGCGCCGAGGATGCGATGATGGCTCCACTTGGTGGAGGTGGTGTCCAGGTCCATCCGGGCGACGCGTGCCTCGGGAAAGCGCTCCGCCACCAACCGCTCCAGCTGCTGGGTGCCGACTCCGAGCGCACGCTGGACCGCGTGTCCGCACGCGGCGCAGGCCGTCTGGAGCGGCTCCTGGTGCCCGCAGTAGTGGCAGCGCAAGGCGTCGGGCGTGCGATGCACCGTGAGTGAAATGCTGCAGTTGGGACACTCGGCCACATCGCCACAGGAGGGGCACTGCAGAAACGCCGAGAATCCGCGACGGTTCAGGAGCAACAGCACCTGCTCGCGGCGGGCGAGGGCCGTCGTGATGCCCGCATCGAGTTTCTCGGCCCACGCGACCCCGCCGAGGCCGGGGACCAGGGGCTCGTGGCGGAGGTCGAGCAGCTCGACCGGCGGGAGCGGGCGGTCCCCAACCCGTGACGGCAGGCGCACCACCGTGAGGCCGTCCCGCGCACGCTCCAGGGTCTCGAGTGATGGTGTCGCGCTGCCCAGGATCAGCCGCGCCCCCGCGATGCTGGCGCGCACACCGGCAACGTCGCGGGCGTGGTAGCGGGGCGTCTCACCATTCTTGTAGCTGGCCTCATGCTCCTCGTCCACCACAATGACCCCGAGCGCCGGCACGGGTGCGAAGATGGCGGAGCGCGCCCCGACCACCACCCGGCGTTCCCCGCGGCGCACCGATCGCCAGGCATCGGCACGTTCGCCATCGGAGAGGGCACTGTGCAGCACGGCGACCTGGTCGCCGAACACACCGCGCACTCGGCTCACCGTCTGCGGGGTGAGGCCGATCTCGGGGACCAGGATGATGGCACCCTGGCCGGCATCGACGGCTCGGCGAATGGCCTCCAGGTACACCAGCGTCTTGCCGCTGCCGGTCACCCCGAGCAGCAGCGCGCTGCCCCCCGGCGCCAGTGCGTCGAGGGTGCGCAATGCCTGGGCCTGTTCCACGGTCGGGGTCGCGGGGGCGGGGGTGCCGGGATCGCCGGCGAAGGGATCGCGAGGTGCCTCGACCACCTCACTGGCGACCAGGCCGGTGTCGAGCAGGGAGCGGATCACCCCGTCCTTGAAGTCCAGCCGGTCGCGCAGGTGACGAAGATCCGCTGCGCCGCCGAGTGACTCGAGCGCCTCGTAGAGGGCACGCTGGCGGGGGGCGCGCGCGAATCGTTCGCCGCGTTCCACGAGCGTCAGCGGCTCTCCTTGAAGGACCAGCCGTCGTTCCGTGGCGATCGCCGCCGACGTATCGGCCGGTTCGACGATCCACTCGGCGCAGCCCACCCGCACCAGGCGATCGGCGACATCCCACAGGGGTTTCTTCAGGGCGCGCTGCGCCGTGGCCAGGGCACCCTGCCCGCCGCGACGGTCCAGCCACTCGTGCAGCTGGCCGGCGAGGCCCCCACCCGGGCTGGGACCGGTGAGCTGGAGCAGGAGCCGGGACTCGCCCCACAGCCCGGCGGGCAGCATGGCCCGGAGCGTCATTCCGAGCGGCGCGCCGTAGTAGCCCGCCAGCCACTCCGCGGTCCTGAGCAGATCGGGCAGGAGCGCCGGCTCGGCGTCGGGAGCACCCAGGATCTCGCGGGCGGCCATGGCGGGCGGCTCGAGCGCCTCGCCCACCACGATGCCAATCAGCTCACGCCGGCGGACCGGCACCACCACGCGGGCACCGGCCACCACGCGGTCCCCGAGGGTCTCGGGAACAGCGTAGGTGTACGGTTCGGCGAGCGGGAGGGGGAGCGCGACCTGGACCAGGCGCGCGGTCATCGGGGTCGGACGCCCAACCCGGGGGCATCCGGCAACCGCAGCTGCCCCCCTTCAATGGTGGCGCCAACGTACGGGTCCTCGGCGAGCAGGGCGGCGCCATCGAGATCAATCAGGTCCATGAGCGGCGCCAGGTGGGCCGCCGCCGTGATCGCGATGGAGCTCTCCACCATGCAGCCCAGCATGACCATCATGTGGTGTGCCCGCGCGACGGACACCATCTTGAGCGCCTCGCGGAGGCTGCCGGTCTTGGCGAGCTTGATGTTGACGCCATCCACCCGGCCCGCCAGGTGCGGGATGTCGGTGGCCACGTGGCAGCTCTCGTCGGCGATCAGGGGGATCCGGGCGTGCCGTCGAATCTGGGCGAACCCGTCCAGGTCCGCCCGCGCCACCGGTTGCTCGAGCACCGTCACGCCGAACTCCTCCAGCACGGGCAGCATCCGCACGGCCTGCACCGCGGTCCAGGCGCCGTTGGCGTCCACCCGAAGTTCCTTGTCCGTCTCCTCGCGGATGGCGCGGAGAATCGCCAGGTCATCTGTGGTGCCCAGCTTGACCTTGAGCACCGGATACGGGGCGGCCTCGCGCACCTTCAGGCGCATCTTCTCAGGGCTGTCGATGCCGATCGTGAATGTGCTCAGCGGGGCCGCGACGGGGTCGAGACCCCAGAGGCGGTACAGCGGCACGCCGAGCCGCTTGCCGACGAGGTCGTGCAGGGCGGTGCTGAGCGCGGCACGCACGGCGTTGTTGCCGGTCATGGCCCGCGCCAGCTCGGCCTCGGCGTGCTCAAGGTTGAACGGGTCTTCGGGGAGCCGGGGAGCGTAGAAATCCAGGGCGGCCAGCGCCGTTTCCGGGGTTTCGCCGTAGAACTTCTGGGGCGTGGCTTCACCGATGCCCTCATGGCCGTCCCCGTCACGCAGGATGACCCGGACGGAGCGCACCTCATCAAAGCCGTGCCGGGCAATGACGAAGGGATGCTTCGTGCGGAGGGACATCACCTCGGCTTCGAGTCGGAGACGGTTGGTCACGGGCACCTCTCACTGAGCGTAATGACGGTGAAGCATTTCACGCGGAGGCGCGGTACGAAACCTTCACGCCAGTGCCGCCAGATGGGCGAGCACACCCGCCGCCAGCCTGGCGGGAGCATAACCTCCCTCCATGGCGCTCACAATCGGGACGTCCGGCCAGCGCTCCCGCAACCGGGTGGTGAGGTCGGCATAGTGGAACGGCTCCAGGGTAAACCCGCCGAGCGGGTCACCGCGCATGGCGTCGAAGCCGGCAGAAATGAGCAGGAGGTCGGGGGTCCAGCCCGTGGTGGCGCGCGTGATTGCCTCCCAGAGGTCCTCGACATACACCGCCGGGGGCAGGCCGGCCGCGCGTGGGACGTTGAAGATGTTCCCCACCCCGTGCTCCGACTCGGCCCCGGTTCCCGGCCACCCCGGTGATTCGTGGAGGGAGACAAATCGGATGGCGGGATCGTGCTCCACCAGGGCCTGGGTGCCGTTGCCGTGGTGCACGTCCCAATCCACAATCAGCACCCGCTGCCGGCCAGTGCGCTGTGCCATCCGGGCGGCAATGGCCACGTTGGCCAGCAGGCAGAAGCCCATGGCCCGGTCAGCCAGGCAGTGGTGGCCCGGTGGCCGAACGGCGGCGAAGGCGTGACCATCGCCAGCCAGCGCGTGCTGCAGCGCCGCCAGCACCGCCCCCGCCCCACCGAGTGCCGCATCCCACGAGGGTTCGCCCATGATGGTGTCGGGATCCAGCATCCCGCCCCCGCGGCGGCTCACCGACTCGAGCATCGTGAGGTAGGGATCGGGGTGCACCAGGCGCAGGGCATCCCGGGGCGCAGGAGCCGCCTCGATGGCGGTCCATCGGCCATCGGCGGTAATCGCCTCGAGGACGGCGCGCAGGCGTGTCGGTGCCTCCGGATGACCGGAGCCGGGGTCGTGGCGCAGGCAGGCACTGGAAGTGAAGACACCCAGGGTGCTCACGTGCGATCGCCCTTCACCAGCTCCCGAAGGGCCAGGGCCTCGTCCCGCAGCGCCGCTCGAGCGGCCGTCAGCTCGTCGAGGGTGCGCAGGTGCCGTCGCCAGGCCACGACGACGGCGAAGGCGCCGAGGAGGGAAAGCCCTGCTGCCCCGACGAGCACGAGGCGACCGGCCACCAGGCCAGCCGCCCCGAGCAGGAGTGTATTGAGCACCAGGACACCCACCGCAATCCAGGTGGCCACACGACCGACCCCGGAGGTGACCACCGGGTCAGATCGAGGGACGCCGACGCCGCGAAAGGACGATCAGTGCCGCATTGGCCACGACGCCCGACTCCGCCAGGGTGGCGCTCTCATCCATCAACTCGGCGCCGAGGTACTTGACCTGGTACTCCGCCGGGGAGCGGGTCACCCGGGAGGCATCAAGGGCGCGGGTCTTCAACTCACCGACGGCCGTTCCCGGGGGCAGATTCAGCGGAATCTCGTCCCAGGTGTCCAGCACCGTGACCCGGAGGGGGAGGGTGGGGCTCATGCTGTCACCTGGGCAGGGGCGGGCAGGGTGTGCAGGAAGCGCTCGACCGCCTGATCGAAGAAGAGCGTGGAGGCACGCACCCGGGTGTGGCCGTCTGTTGCCACCGCCGCCATGGCGATCTCCTCCCCGCCCTGCCCGCGCAGCACCAGAAACCCGGGGCCCTGCTGCTCGGGGAACGCCGCGTGGTGGGGAACCCGCTGCGAGAAGAATTGCTTGGCCCGCGCGAAGACTTCCTCGCTGGCCAGCGTCGTCACCTGTTCATACATCATGAGCGCGCGCTCCAGACTACTGCCGCAGGATGGCAATCCCGGTGGGCTGTGCCCGCACCGGAACGGTACCGGTGACCCGGCGGGTTGCAAGGTCAATCACGTCAATGGACCCCGGATCGGAGCCGATCGACTCGGACGAAATATAGGCGGTGCGGCCATCCGGGGCGAAGGCGATGCCGTGCACCACCGGCTTGGTCGTGCGGATCCTGGCCACTTCCCGGCGCGTCCGGGTGTCCACCAGGCTGACGCTCTGGTCCTTCTTGTTGGTGACCAGCACCAACGCGCCATCAGGGGTGGGCTCGGCGTTGTAGGCGCCGGTGCCAACGGCCACCTCCGCGAGGAATCGAAGGCTCTCCGTCTCCCAGATCTGCAGCGTGTTGCCGGCGTTGCAGGCCACGTAGAGTTCGCGGCCATCGGGAGACAGGGAGAGATACGTTGCCGCACAGGCCCTGCCCGCCAGGGCCGAGGGCGCCGGAGTGGCCGACGAGGGCGAGGCCGCGTGCCCGCTGTGCGCCGCATGGCCCCCCGCCTGCCCTGCGGCCACCGTCATCGCGTGCCCCGCGCCGATCCGCTGGCGCCGGAGGATCTCGAACGACGCGGCATGCAGCTCGAGGATCTCGTCGCTGTGCATGCAGGAGACGTACACGCGCGTGCCGGCCCGGTTGACCTTGACGCCGTGCGGCATGTCACAGGCGGCCACATCGATCATCTTGGTCATGGTCGGCACGTGGACCACGGAGACCGGGTTGATGCGCGGGCGGTCCCCGTGGAAGTCTGAGTTGGCCACGAAGGCAAACTCGCCGTCCGGGGTGACCGCGATCGTGGTCGGGAAATGCTCCAGCGGCGCCCGCCCGATCAGGGTATCGGTCCGCGCGTCCATGCGCCAGAGCGTGCCGGCCGGGTTGCCGTGGGCCACGCTGACCAGATAGGACCGCTGGTCAGGGGCCACCGCGAGATGATGCGGGCCGTCGATGTCGGCCATCATCGTCCCGATGGGCACTTCACGGTCCAGGACCAGGCCCCCCTCGACGGTGGGCCGGAACCACGAGACGATATCCCCCGATTCGCTCACGACCCCCACCAGGTACGCCGACTCCGGCGCCGCAGCCTGGGACGGCGCCGCCAGCACCGCCGCCAGGAGCGGGACCCACTGCCATCGCTGCCTCATCATGAACTCCTTCCGCTTCAACCCGGCTCAGTCGCCGGGGACACCTCGACCAGGACCTGATCCACCTCGGTCGGCCTCACCAGCGCCAACAAGTCCCGAAATCCCGGGCGGCGGCGCAACACCACCACCAGTTCACCGGGCGGGGGTTCGGCCACGCCCTCCAGCGTCACGAACGCCGGCAAGCCAAGATCATCCGGCAGCGCTGCGCTGTAGGGCCGCCCATGCCAGCTGACCCGCAGCTCCCGCGGCGGCCGGCGCACCGACTGTTCCAGAAAATAGTCACCCTCGACCCGATACACCCCCGGAGCCACCTCTTCCCCGTCGCGGTGGAACAGCGGGTCGAAGGACTCGCCATCCAGCCGGGCAAAATTCTGCTCCACGGCCCGGTCGAGTGCCTCCAGGTCGGGGGCATTGGCGCGCCACTCGACGTGGTGCCGGAGCTCGTGGGTCAGCGTCTCCCAGGCCTCCTCGCGCCAGTCGAAATCTGGCGTCAGATGGGCGAGTGCGGCGAAGGATCCGTGGTAGAGCACGATGCGGCTCTGGACGCCGTCTGGTCCGCCACTCTCGGTGGGCACCGGGATGCATTCGCCGAGGGTGTAGATC
>JBHEPH010000016.1:0-4823 GCA_046260395.1 Gemmatimonadales bacterium | reverse complement strand
ATCTCGGCCCGGGTGGGGTGCGGCAGGGTGCGGGGCGAGACCGTCACCTCGATGATCCCATCGAAGAACTCCGGCGGGACCTCGCCGGCCTGGCCGCGCACGAGGTCCTGGAAATCATCGAGGCGCACGGGACTCAGCCCCCGGTGACCCGCTCCAGGAGCCAGGTGGCCACCTGCTCGATGCTGAGCCGCTCCTGGGTCATGGCGTCACGGTGCCGCACCGTGACGGTGCGATCCTCGAGGGTCTGGCCGTCCACCGTGAAACAGAAGGGCGTGCCGGCCTCGTCCATGCGGCGGTAGCGGCGGCCGATGGCCCCGCTGTCATCATAGAACATCGGCACGTGGCGCCGCAGATCGTGGTAGAGCTGCAGGGCCACCTCGGGCATGCCGTCCTTCTTCACCAGCGGCAGGACCGCACCCTTGATCGGGGCGATGGCGGGATGCAGCCCCAGCACGACGCGGAGCTCCCCCTCGACCTCCTCCTCGCGGTAGGCGTCGGCCAGGACCGTGAGCGTGACGCGGTCAGCGCCGGCCGAGGTCTCGACGATATAAGGGAGGTAGCGCTCGTTGGCCGCCTGGTCGAAGTACTCGAGCTTCTTGCCCGAGAACTCCTGGTGGCGGCCAAGGTCGAAATCCGTCCGGTTGTGGATTCCCTCGATCTCCTGCCACCCGAAGGGAAACTCATACTCGATATCGTAGGCGGCCTTGGCATAGTGGGCCAGTTCGCCCTCGCCATGCTGGTGCCAGCGGAGCTTGTCCGGGTTGAGCCCGATCTCGTGGTGCCAGGCCATGCGCAGCCCGCGCCAGCGCTCGAACCATTCCTCGTCGGTGCCGGGCTTGACGAAAAACTGCATCTCCATCTGCTCGAACTCGCGGGTGCGGAAGATGAAGTTGCCGGGGGTGATCTCGTTGCGGAACGCCTTGCCGATCTGGGCGATGCCGAACGGCACCCGCTGCCGGGACGAATTGAGGACGTTGAGATAGTTGACGTAGATCCCCTGCGCGGTCTCCGGGCGCAGGTAGACCACCGACGCGCTCTCCTCCATCGGCCCCATGAAGGTCTTGAACATCAGGTTGAAGAGGCGCGGCTCGGTCAGCTCGCAGGTCGAGTGCTCGCCCGGGTGCTTGCTCGGCTTCTGCGGGCACTGGGCGTCGGCCACCTTGTCGGCGCGGAACCGTGCCTTGCAGGTGCGGCAGTCCACCAGCGGATCGGTGAACCCGGCCACGTGGCCGGAGGCCTCCCAGACCTTCGGGTGCATCAGGATGGCGGCATCGAGGCCCTCGATGTCGTCGCGGGCGTGGACCATGGCGCGCCACCAGCGCTCCTTGATGTTCTTCTTCAGTTCCACGCCGAGCGGGCCGTAGTCCCAGACGGAGCCGAGGCCGCCATAGATCTCGGAGGACTGGAAGACGAACCCCCGGCGCTTGCAGAGGGAGACGAGCTTGTCCATCAGGGAGGTGTCAGCCATGGGGGAAAGGTAGGGTCTGGGGAGCGGACTGGGCAAGCAACGGCGGGAGGCGCCGCCGCCGCTCAGGCCGAAATGATCTGCTCGCGGTGGGTGCCGACGCTGACGAACCGGATCGGCGCCCCCGCGAGCGCCTCCATCCGATCAAGGTAGACGCGGGCGTCCTTCGGCAGGTCGGCCAGAGTGCGTGCCTTCGCCGTGGAACAGCGCCATCCCGGCATCGTCTCGTACACCGGCCTGACCCGCTCGAGCACGCGCACCTCGCAGGGCATTTCTTCCAACCGCTCCCCGTCGAGCTCGTAGGCCACCCCGACCGGGATGTCCTCAAAGGTATCCAGCACATCCAGCTTGGTCACCGCCAGTCCCGTGAGCCCGTTGACGCGCACCGCGTAGCGCACCACCAGGGCATCGTACCAGCCGCACCGGCGCGGCCGGCCGGTCGTGGCGCCGAATTCCCCGCCCAACCGGCGCAGCTCCTCCTCGCGGCCCGGCTCAGCGAGCGTGGGCAGCGGTCCGTTGCCCACCCGCGTGGTATAGGCCTTGACCACGCCGAGGACGCCATGGATGGCGGTGGGCCCCAGGCCGGCGCCCGTGCTGGCGCCACCGGCGGTGGTGTTGGAACTGGTCACGAAGGGATAGGTGCCGTGATCCACGTCGAGGAGGGCCCCCTGGGCCCCCTCGAGCAGGACCCGCTTGCCCGCCCGCAGCCCGCGATCGACGAGCAGGCTCGTGTCGGTGGCCAGCGGCAACAGCTGCGGGGCAATCCGGTCCACCAGGGCGAGGTGCTCCTCGAGCGTGGAGCGCTCCGCCATGCCCGCCAGCTGCAGCACCTGGTTGGCCCGCTCCACCCGCTCCGCCAGGGTGGCGGCCAGGGCCTCGCGATCGCGCAGGTCGGCCACCCGCACACCGCGCCGCCCGATCTTGTCCTCGTAGGCCGGGCCGATGCCCCGCCCGGTCGTCCCGATGTTCTGGCTCCGCTCGCCGGCCGCGTCGAGCAGCTTGTGGTAGGGCAGGACAAGGTGGGCACGTTCCGAGACAAAGAGGCGGCCCTCGATGGTGATTCCCTTCCCGGCCAGCGATTCCAGCTCCCGGAAGAAGGTGTCCGGGTCGAGCACTACGCCATTGCCCACCACGCAGATGGCGCGTCCATGGAGAATCCCCGATGGAATCTGGTGGAGGATGAACTCCCCCTGTTCGGTGACGACGGTATGGCCGGCGTTGGCGCCACCCTGGTAACGGACCACGAAGTCCGCTCCCTCGGCCAGCACGTCCACCAGCTTGCCCTTGCCCTCGTCGCCCCACTGGGCGCCCACCACGACCAGGCAGGTCGTTGACCCGTCGAACATCGCGTTTCCCTCAATTCCCAGCAAAAAGGCCCCTTGCGGGGCCGCCAGAGCTCCCGCCAAGTGTAGCCACCCGGCGGGAAAAGTTCAATTCTAGGGCTTGGCCTTGGCGATCGCCTTGGCGGTCTCCGCCGTAATCTTCCCCGCCGCCGCAAGTTCCTTGACGCTCTTGGCAAAGGTCATCATCCCCTGGTCACCCTTGTGCATGATGCCGGGCAGGGTCTCCAGTTCGACGGGCTCCTTGAGCGCGTTCCGCACGTCCTGCGTGGCCACCAGCACCTCCAGCGCCGGCACGCGCCCCTCCCCGGACTTCGGCGGCAGGAGCTGCTGGCTGATGATGGCCCGCAGCGCCTCGGAGAAACGGACGCGGCCGATGTCGAGTTCCTCACGCGGCAGCGTGGCGAACAGCTGCCGGATGGTGGTGACCACGTCTGGCGTGGGCACGGCGGCGATGACCAGGTGCCCCGTCTCGGCCGCCTTGATCGCCGTGTCCACCGCCTCCGGATCGGTCAGATCGCTGACAAAGATCACATCCGGATCCTGGCGCAGCGCCGAGTGCAGGCCCACGGTGACCGACTCGGTGTCCACACCGACCTCACGCTGGGTGACGGAACTGGAGAGATCACGGTGCAGGAACTCGATCGGATCCTCGATGGTGACGATGTGGCGTGCCTGCTTCTGGTTGATGTGATGCAGCATGGCGGCCACCGTGGAGCTCTTGCCGCTCCCGCTCACGCCCGTCACGAGGATCAGCCCACTCTGGGACTCCGCCAGCTCGCCGATCACCTCGGGGAGGTTGAGGGTCTCCAGGGTCGGCAGCGTGAAGGGCAGTACCCGCATCACCACCATGAACGAAGAGCGCTGCCTGAGGATGTTCACCCGGAACCGACCCACGCCCGCCATGCCCCAGGAGCAGTCGAAGTCCTTCATCTCCTCGAGGCGCTCGCGGTCCCGCTCGCTGGTGATGAGCCGGGCGGCGATGGCCCGCGTCTGGTCTGGCGTGAGCCGCTGCTTGGTGAGCGGCACCAGGGTCCCGTTGATGCGCGCGCGGAAGACGTCGCCCGCCTTGATGTGCAGGTCGGAGGCGCCACGGTCCACCGCCGCCTTGATGATCTTCTCCATCGGTGCGCCGGCCATCACTCCCCCTTTGCGGGCAAGAAGCCCATGCGGTCCTCGACTTCGGCAACGGTGGCCCGGGCCATGCCCCGGGCCCTGGCGGCGCCATCCGCCAGGATATCCTCGACCTGCCCCGGCACTGCGCGCAGTGCGGCGGCTCGCGCGCGGACCGGGCCGAGGTGTCCCTCGATATTGTCGGCCAGGACCCGCTTGCAGTCCAGGCACCCCCACGCGGCACTCCGGCAGTTTGCCGCCACCTCCACCTGCGTGTCCGCCGGGGAGAGGTGTCGGTGCAACGCGTAGATGTTGCAGATCTCCGGGTTGCCGGGGTCCTTCTTCGTCTTGCGCGCCGGGTCGGTCATGGCCGGGCGCAGCTTCTGCCAGACCGCCTCGGGTTCCTCGAGGATTCCCACCGTGTTCCCCAGGCTCTTCGACATCTTGGCCTGGCCATCCAGGCCGAGGATCCGCCGGGCTGGCGAGAGGAGCGGCTGGGGCTCTGGAAAATAGGGCGTTGCGCCCGCGTATTCCGCATTCCAGCGCCGGGCAATTTCGCGCGTCAACTCCAGGTGCTGGACCTGATCCTCCCCCACCGGCACGCCCTCGGCGTGGTACAACAGGATGTCGGCCGCCTGCAGGATGGGGTAGCAGAGCAGGCCAGCCGGGATGCTCTCCACGCGCTGCGACTTATCTTTGAATTGCGTCATCCGCTCGAGTTCACCCAACGGGGTGACCGTGGTCAGCAGCCACTGCAGCCGGGAATGCTCGGGCACGTGGGACTGGACGAACAGGATCGCGCGTGAGGGATCCACGCCTACGGCCAGCAATGACAGGGCCATCTCCCGGGTCCGATCGGCGAGGGACCCTGCCGCGCCGCCTCCGGTGATGGCATGGAGATCCAC
>JBHEPH010000159.1:0-2429 GCA_046260395.1 Gemmatimonadales bacterium | reverse complement strand
CCTCATCCAGCTCCTCCCCGGCGTCCCAGACGAGGACCTGGCGGCGCTGGAGGCTCGCGTCGCCGCGCTGCCGCACCCGACCGAGCTGATCCGCTCCGGCGTCACCCCCGAGCAGATGCTGGAGGCGCTCTTCCCCGAAGGGTTCGAGCTGCTGGAGCGCTACCCGGTCTCCTTCCACTGCCCGTGCTCGCGGGACCGCTTCGAGCGGGCGATCGTCTCGCTCGGGGAGGACGAGGTGCGGCGCATCGTCCTGGAGGAGGAGCAGCCGTACACCGAGGTGGTCTGCCACTTCTGCAACGAGGCGTACCACTTCACGCCGGTGGAGATGCGGGAGATCCTGGACGCGGCCGCGTAGGCGAGGCCGCGGGTACAGGGTGCGATCGGGATAGGGGGCAGCCGGAGATCCCGGCTGCACCCCTCCCACACCACCGGACATGCGGGTCCGCATCCGGCGGTTCGGAAAGTTGAGGTCAGAGCGGTCGTAGCCGAGGAAGGCCCATGTCCTCGAAGTGCCTCCCAGGCAGGGCGGTCTGAATCGCGCCGTGGCGGGACAGCCTCCACCAGCTTCGCGTGTGCTTGGCGGCGACCGCGGCAAGTTGGCCGGGGACTCCCCGGCTTCTCATTTCCCGGTACGCCGTACGCCCGCGCTTCCACTGTTTCAGCTGCACCATCCGCAGCCTTCGGGCGATCCACTGGTCGAGGTCGCGAAAGATTGCGGGTGTGTCCGCCAGTCGGAAGTACGCCTTCCACCCCAGCAGGTACGCCCGTAGCTCCTCCACTACCTTCGGCAGCGATCTCCCTCCGTTCCGGCTCGTGATCTGCCGGATGCGTTCCTTGAATCCGTCCAGGGCCTTCGGCGCGACGCGGCGCTTGACCACCTTCCCCGGTGCCACCCAGAAGCTGTAGCCCAGAAACTTGCGGTCCCACACCCGCGCCACCGCGCTCTTGTCCTCGTTGACCTTGAGCCGGAGCTTCGCGTAAAGCACCCGAAGGTGCTCCATCACCCGCTCGCCCGCCCGCTTGGACCGCACGTATACGTTGCAGTCGTCCGCGTATCGCGCAAACGCATGTCCGGTCTTCTCCAGCGCCCGGTCGACTTCGTCCAGAAGCACGTTCGCCAGCAGCGGCGACAGTGGCCCACCCTGTGGCGTGCCCTCGTGCCGCTCCACCACCACTCCATCGGCCATGATCCCGGCCTCCAGATAGCGGCGGATCACCCTGAGCAGCCGCCCGTCCCCGATCCGCCTCTCCAGCCGTGACATCAGCACGTCATGGTTCACGCGGTCGAAGAACTTCTCCAGGTCCACGTCAACGACCCATCTGCGGCCCGACTGGATATAGCGTTGCGCCTGACAAACTGCGTCCTGCGCCCGCCGACCCGGCCGGAATCCGTAGCTGTGCTCACTGAACGTGGGATCGAAGATCGGCTGCAGCACCTGCAGAACGGCCTGCTGGATGAACCGGTCGAGCACGGTCGGGATGCCCAGCTGCCGCACCCCTCCCCCGCTCTTCGGTATCTCCTGCCGCCTCACCGCGGTCGGTCGGTAGCTTCCATCGAGCAGCGTCGCTCGTATCCGCTCCCAGTTCTTCCGCAGAAAGTCGGGCAGGCCATCCACGGTCATTCCGTCGATGCCCGGACTGCCCTTGTTCTTCCGCACGCGCTTCAACGCTGCGAACAGGTTGTCGCGCTCGACCACCCGCTCCATCAACTCCGTCGGGCGGCCGCTTCCTGAGCGTTCGTTTCCCTGCGCCGCCGGATTGGCTTCACCGCTCCGCTCTGCTTTCAGGGCTTCACCCCGATCCTCCAGCGGGAGCACCATCTGCATGGTCATCTGGCACCTTGCCTCTCCGAGACGCAACGTCGTTTCGCTCTCCTCTCCGTTCGGCCCTTCACCGGTGGGGCTGGGTACAAGCGCCTTCGGCACCCCGTCCGGCTACTACGGCCTCTGCTGACTTCTCGCTCCGCCCGGTGCTGCCACCGCGCGTCGCCCTTTCAGGCGTAAGGCGAGATCTCCCCAGGTAAGAACAGTGATCTTCCCCGCACAACCGCCGGATCTACGCCGCCTGAGCTTTGGTCGTGAGAGCTTCGCGTTCGCTTGTACGCTCGCCCTGCTCGGCAGCGCCTCGTATCCGATTTCTGTTCGTCGGCTCGACGGGTTCGCTACCCCGCTTCTTTCAGCGCTCCCCTCGCGGTCGGCGCCTTGCGGCTCGCTTCGGTCCCTACGACCAAGTTCCGGGAGGACTTTCACCTCCTGACCACTGCCCATGCTGGGCACACAAACACGCGAGCCGCGCCTCCCTCGGGGGAGGCGCGGCTCGGACGGCGGTCGTCCGCCGTCCCGCGCTCAGCCCTGCGCGACCCGCGTCAGCTTCGCGTCCACGCCCTCCATCAGCTCCCGGAACGACGCCGCGAACTTCTCCACGCCGTC
>JBHEPH010000158.1:2453-3074 GCA_046260395.1 Gemmatimonadales bacterium | reverse complement strand
CGGCTACACCAAGCAGGGCGCCGGGTTCGGCTACACCGGGGTGCGCGGCCTGAACGCGCTGATCGCGACCGTGAGCACCGAGACGTCGGCTCCGGTGATCGTGGCGCAGCGGCTGCGGAAAGGGGCGGCGAACTCCGCCCGCGGCGCTCAGCGGCTGGTCCGCGACGCTTTGAAGACCGTGCGCACCCTCGCCCGAGGCGAGATCGGTGGCAGCGCCGGGGGCAGGGTGCTGCTCCGCGCGGACAGCGCCTACTACGGGCACGCCGTCATCGGGGCCGCGGTCAAGGCCGGGGCGGAGGTCTCGGTCACCGCCGGTCTCGATGCGCGCGTCAAGGCCGCCATCAGCGGCATCGCCGACGATGCCTGGACCACCATCAAGTACCCCAAAGCGATCTTCGACGAAGACTCCAGCACCTGGATCTCCAAGGCGCAAGTCGCCGAGGTGCCCTACGTCGCGTTCACCTCGAAGAAGAAGGCCGAGCGGGTGCCCGGCCGGCTGGTCGTGCGCCGCATCCCCGACGTGGGCGCCGAGAAGAAGAAGCGCGCCGGCCAGGACGGCCTGTTCGAGCTGTTCCGGCATCACGCCTTCTTCACCACCACCGATACCGAGATCGCGGACAC
>JBHEPH010000158.1:0-2443 GCA_046260395.1 Gemmatimonadales bacterium | reverse complement strand
GCCCGGGGCGCGGTGCCCGGATTGCTCGGGGTCCGTTTCCCCGGGCCGCCCGCCGAACCCGGCGTGCGATTCTCACCGCACCGGGCTCTCCACGAGTGGTTGTTGTTCAGCCGGTTGTGGCTGTCGGTGTCCATGGGGTCGGGATCTGGTAGCCGCGGTAGCGGTACCGGATGATGGGGACGCTGGCTGCGCCCTTGAACCTGGTCCCATCGACGGCGAGCCGCCAGGTTCCGGGTAGGCAGAACCTGCGCCGGAGTTCTGGCCATCCGATGTGGTGCTTCTTCCGTAGCCATGCCGTGATCCGCTCCCACGTGTAGGAGTCGATCGCGGCAAAGGTGGCCTTGGAGGCACCGCCTCGGAAGTAGGTGGCCCACCCTCGTAGCACCCGGCCTAGGTAGTCCAGAAGGTACCCGGGGTCGTGGTGCAAGGTCGCCCTGTACGTCATGGTCTTCACCCGGCCCTTGATGGAGGCGATCGCCTTCTTCGAGGGCTGGGTGTACACGAACCACTTGTTGCTGCCCCGTTTCCGCATCCGTTGGATGTGGAAGCCGAGGAAGTCGAAGCCGGTATCGATGTGGACCACGTGGGTCTTCTCCGGTGACAGGCGTAGCCCCATCGGGGCCAGCACCTGCGCCACCTCGGTGAGCAGCTGCTCGGCGTGTTCCTGCTGGCCGTTGACGAGGATGACGAAGTCATCGGCGTACCGGACCAGGCGGTAGTTCGCCTCGCCTTGCCGCTTCCGGCGCTGTCGGACGCTCTGAGTTGCCATCTGCTGGTGCCACTTGCTCATGAAGTGCTCATCCAGGCTCGACAACGCGATGTTCGCCAACAGCGGAGACAGGATCCCGCCCTGCGGGGTGCCGGTGTGCGTGGCCTCGCGGGTGCCGGTGGTGGTCATCACCCCGGCCTTGAGGAACGCCTTGACCAACCCCAGCACGCGCTTGTCGCCAACCCTCGCCCGGACCCGGTCCATCAACGCGACGTGATCGATCATGTCGAAACACGCCTCGATGTCGGCTTCGACCACCCAGTGATACGACTTGGTGGTGAAGTGGTGGATCTCGGCGATAGCGTCCTGCGCGCGCCGGTTCGGCCGGAAACCGTACGAGCACGGCGCGAAGTCCGCCTCGAAAATCGGTTCCAACACCAGCTTCAGAGCAGCCTGCACCACCCGATCCATCACGGTCGGGATCCCCAACGCGCGCAGTTTCCCGCTCGCCTTGGGAATCATCACCTGACGTACCTCGACCGGGTGGAATGTCCGCGACCGTAACTGGTCACGGACATGCTGCAGGAACTCCTCAACCCCGAACCGGGAAGCGATCGCAGCCACCGTGGCCCGATCGATCCCGGCCGTCCGTGCCCCAACGTTGCCCGCGACGCGTTGCCACGCCACGACCAGGAACGCCGGGTCACAGACCAGGTTGTACAGGTCCTCAAACCGGCGACCGGGATCCCCGGCCGCCCAACAATGCAGCTTGGCCTGCATCCTCCGTACCGTCACCTGCGCCCAGTCCTGCTCGGGCCAGATCACGGCGCCGGTATTCACCAGCGCATCTTCGGACATCACAGTTCCTCCTTGCTTCCTCTCGCTGCCGCCCTTCCCCATGCGACCGGCTCTCCCGGCCTCGGAGTACTACGGCGGCTCCGCCCCACCTGCGACCTTCCGCCGGCAACGGACCTATCCCCAGAAAGGGAGCAGTCACAGGTGGTTCCCACGTTCACTGTTGTTCGGTCAACGGGCGAGGTGCCCGGCTTTACCCCTGCGGTCTCGTCGTGGCTACGCCGCAGGCTTTCACCACGACCTGCCAGGCCCGGCACACGTGACCGTCCTGACAGTTCCCCACCCCCACGCCCGCCTGGCTGACGAGCGCGGAGGAGGTTACGCACCGCGCACCAGCCCAGATCCACCGGGTTCGAGCTGGTCGTGAATGAAGAGGTCTTACGACACCGGTTCCTTGCGTACACCTTCCCGTCTTGCTCACCAGGCACGGCCCGTCCGGTAGTACCGAACCGCCCTGACTTTGTCGCGGCTGCTCCCACCCTCCCCGGCGTTCCCCGGTTCAGGCTGCCGCCAGCTTCACCCAGCCGCTGCGACGACCAAGCGATGCAGGTCTCTCACCTCCATCCGAAACAACAGCGCCTCGTGGCGCACCGCGTTCTTCACCACCACCGATACCGAGATCGCGGACACCGTCACCGCCGACAAGGTCCACCGCGCCCACGCCATCATCGAACAGGTCCACACCGACCTGAAGAACTCCGCCCTGGCGCATTTGCCGTCGAAGGCCTTCGCCGCCAACTCCGCCTGGCTCGTTTTGGCCGTCATGGCCTTCAACCTCACCCGCGCCGCCGCCACCCTCACCGGCACCCGACGCCTCGCCAGGGCGACCACCGCCACCCTGCGGCGCACCCTGGTCCACGTCCCGGCCCGGATCGCGAC
>JBHEPH010000157.1:308-3223 GCA_046260395.1 Gemmatimonadales bacterium | reverse complement strand
TGGCATCACGCGCGCCGACACCCCGGCCGACGCCGAGCGCTACCGCGTCGAGCCCTACGTGGTCGCCGCCGACGTCTACGACGGCCACGCCGACTACCGCGGCCGCGGCGGCTGGACGTGGTACACGGGCTCGGCCGCCTGGATGTACCGCCTGATGGTGGAGTCGCTCCTGGGTCTGAGGCTGGAAGTGGACCGGCTGCGGCTCGCACCCTGCCTGCCCGAGGGCTGGGAGGGGTTCACGCTGCACTACCGCTTCGGGGAGACGGTCTACCACATCACGGTCCGCCAGGCGCCCGCCGGCCAGGGCGCGGTGCGAGTGAGCCTCGACGGCGTCGAGCAGGACGATCGGTCCATCCCGCTGGTCGACGACCGGAAGGATCACTGGGCCGAGGTGAGCGTTGCTTGCGGGTCCCGCGTGGAATCCCCGTCCGGCGCCCGGTTCTGACCAGGATCCTCGCCGGCCGCACAGGCCATCGCCGCCGTTGTCCTACAGGAGCCTACGGGGAAGCATCGCCCCGCAGCCCGGCCAGCACCTGCCGTTTCAGGGCGTGCAGCCCGTCGCTGAGGGAGACGTGGTAGCGGTGGGGGTTGAGGATGCGCTTCACCCCCGGGTGGAGGGCGTCCAGGTCGGCGCGTCGGCGCTCGCGCATCTCCTTCAGCGAAGCCGGCGCTCCCTGCCGCCCCCCGTCCCAGACCTTCTCCAGCAGACTTTCGCTGCGGCTGATGGCGCCCTCGGGGTAGAGGGACGAGATGCCGGGCTCGTGGACGTCGTGGGTGTTGACCGCGCGGGAGGGCGCGAACTCCTCGTCAAAGGTGGCCAGAAGATCCACCACCGCGTGGCCTTCGCCGTCGTAGAGGCGCCACAGGCACTTCCGGCCGGGGGTGGGGATCTTGCGGTGGCTCTCGCTCAGCTTGATGGCCGGCTGCCAGCGACCGGCCTCGTCCTCGATGGCGGTGAGCTTGTAGACGCCGTCCAGGGCCGCATCGCCGGCCGAGGTGATGAGCGCGGTGCCCACCCCGTAGACGAGGCGGTCGAGGGTGGCCTCGGGGTCCAGGCCGTGGTGCGGGGCCTCCGTGCGGATCTGGGTGCGGATCTGCAGCAGGACCAGCTCGTCCAGCTGGTTGGAGAGGACGATCTTCACCTGGGGGAACCCCGCCTCGTCCAACATCTTCGCCGACCGCACGGCCAGGTAGGCCAGGTCCCCCGAGTCCAGGCGGATGCCCTGGGGCTCGTGGCCCTGCTCGCGCAGCTCGGCGAAGACCCGGATGGCCGCGGGCACGCCGCTGCGGAGGGTGTCCACCGTGTCCACCAGGAGGATGCAGTCGTCGGGGAAGGAGCGGGCGTAGGCCCGGAACGCGTCTTCCTCGGTGTGCCCCAGGCCCAGGAAGGCCTGGACGAGGGAGTGGGCATGGGTGCCCTTGGGGTCCACGCCCAGGGCCAGGGAGATCCCCGTGTTGGAGGAGTAGTCCGCCCCGCCGATGAGGGCGGCGCGGATGCCCGCCCAGGCCGCCCGCTCGTGGGCGCGCCGGGTACCGAACTCCAGCAGCAGGTTGCCTCCCCCCGCCTGGTGGATGGCCGCGGCCTTGGTCGCGATCAGGATGGGGTAGTTGCAGGACATGAGCAGGGTCGTCTCGAGGATCTGGGCCATGGCCAGCGGCCCTTCGACCACCGTCAGGGGCGTGTCCGCGTGGACCACCCGGCCCTCGGGGATCGAGTGCAGGACCAGGTCCGAGAAGTCGCCGTGCGCGCCCAGCCAGTCCAGGAAGTCATCGTCGAAGAGCCGGCGGCCCTGGCGGCCCTCCAAAGCGCGCAGGTGGGCGAGTTCCTCCTCGCCGAAGCGGGCCGTCTCCATCCAGTCCAGCAGCCATTCCATGCCCGCCTGGACGCAGTAGCCGGCCTTGTGCTTGCCGTAGTCGGGGTAGTGGCGGAAGAAATGCTCGAAGCGGGCCGGCCGCTCGTGCAGGCCCTGGTGGAAATACACCTGGGCCATGGTCAGCTGGTAGAAGTCGGTGTTGAGGATGCCGGAGGCCAGGCGCAGGCTTTCCTGTTTCACGGCCGCCAGCCCTTGCCGTCGACCACGTCGACACCCCTGTCCTGCAGCGCCCCGGCCACCGCGTCGTCACTGTCCGGATCCACCGGCCGGGTGAGCTCCCACAGCACCGTGGTGGCGAAGTCCATCGCCACCGCGTCCTCGGCCGACCACTTCACGCAGTAGTCGCGGGCCAGGCCGGCCAGGATCACCCGGCCGATCCCGCGCTCCTTCAGGTAGGCGCCCAGGCCCGTGGCCGGACGCTCGCCGTCGCGGTTCCAGTTGTTGCGGAAGGCGCTGTAGGAGTCCACCGCCGGGTCCTGGCCCTTGCGGATCAGGGCGTCCAGGGGCGCGGTGGGTAGGTCGGGATGCAAGCGGGCACCCGCCGTGTCCTGGACGCAGTGGTCGGGCCAGAGCACCTGCTCGTGGCCGTAGAGATCCTTGGTACCGAATGGCTCGGCCCCTTCGTGGTTCGAGGCGAAGGAGACGTGATCCCGGGGATGCCAGTCCTGGGTGGCCACGACGGTGTCGAAGGAGCCGTGGCGGATCAGCGCGAAGAGAGGCTCGAGGATCTCCTCGCCGTTGCGGACGGCCAAGGGCCCGCCGGTGAGGAAGTCGGGCTGCAGGTCGACGACGATGAGCGCCGTGCGTTCGGTGGTCATGGAACCTCCTTCGGGGCCGCTCCGCTGCGCCGGCCGGTGGGCCGGTGGGTCGGGGGACGAAGCGACGGCCCAACCACAGCCTAGCCGCGCGGGCGGCCATCGGCAAACCTCGTGGCCAACGGCACGGTCAGCGAATGGTCGCAGGTGGCGTTCGGCCCCACGGGCACGGTTCCGGCCCGCACGGGCGTCTGGGGTGACCTGAAGGCCTTGTACCGCTGACGGG
>JBHEPH010000157.1:0-298 GCA_046260395.1 Gemmatimonadales bacterium | reverse complement strand
CCAAGCCCGGTGGACTCGGCGGCCGGCACAGGGAACCCGTCAGGGACCCGGGCCTATTTCACGAGCGCCAATTTGCTCATCTGCGTCAGGCCGCCGGCCTGCAGTCGCACCATGTAGACGCCGCTGGGCACCTGCTGGCCGTTGTTGTCCTTGCCGTTCCAGACGACCTCGTGACGGGCAGCCGTGCGGTCCTCGCTGACCAGGGTCCGCACCAGGGAGCCGTGCAGGTCGTAGATGGCCAGCTCGACGCGCTCGGGCCGGGCCAGCTCGAAGACGATGGTCGTCTGCGGATTGAACG
>JBHEPH010000156.1:0-3238 GCA_046260395.1 Gemmatimonadales bacterium | reverse complement strand
CCTCCGCTCCCCCTCCTCGCGCAGCGGCACGATGATCAGCGCGCCCGGTTCCGGCCGCGGCTGACCGTCGGGGAGGATGAACCACCTCCGCCGGACCGACTCCACCTTGCCATTCGGCTGCACGACGTAGGACCGGCTCCGGTCGGCCAGCCGCACGAACCCACCGGCAGCATGCACGTAATGCGGCAGTCGCTGGCCGGGCTCGTGGGTCACACCGGTGGGCGCGTGGACGGCGCCGGTGACGCGAACGATCGGGTTGTATTCCGGGATGCTTACCGAATCCCCGCTGGTAAGCAACAGGTTGTCCCGATGGCGTGGATCATCCAGCACGGCGGGCAGGTCCACGCCGATGCGGGAGGGATCGCCCGCGGCGGCCTGATCGGCGCCGGCTTCCGGCATCGGAGCCAGGGGCAGGGTGCGCCGGAAAAAGCTGACGCCGGCCGGGTAGGCCGCCGAGGTCAGGCCGCCAGCCCGCTCCAGCAGGTCAGTCAGCCGCTCGGCCCGGGTGCGCAGTGTGTAGTTGCCGGGATACCTGACCTGGCCAGAGACCACGACCATCCGCGGCAATTCCCACTCGGGTTGCCGGAGGATCAGCACGTTATCGTAGGGGCGCAGCAGGACTTCCGGCGACCCGTCCCGCGGGACATCGATACCCGGCGGGCCGAGCCAGGTCCCGTCGGGGCCCCGATCCACGAGGTACGTCGAATCGAGCGGCACGCGTGAGGTCACCGCCATCATCCCGGGCGGGCGGTCCTCGGGAAGCCTGGCAATCTCCGCCTCGCGCAGCCAGGCCGCTTCGGTCACGCCACCAGCCTGCAGGAGGGCGTCGCGCAGGGTCATCCCCTCACGATAGGCGATCCGGCCCGGTGAGCGCACCGCGCCGGTGACGATCACGAAGCGCGCCGGCCGGAACGCCGTGCGGCTGAACACCTGCACCTCGTCATCCTCACGCAGCGTGAAATTGGCCGCCACCTGGCCGGTGCTGTCGGCAAAGGCGGCGCGCAGCTGCGAGCGGGTGCTGTCCGGGTTCAGGCGGCTGACGAGGACCTGTCCGAGGTAGGTGTCGGGCTTGGGTCCGCCCGCCTGGCGCACGGCGTCCTCGAGCGTCATGCCGGTCGTGAATGCGACCCGGCCTTCCGACCAGACATTGCCCCGCACAATCACGAAATTGCGCAGCCGGTCGGTCACGGCGAATACGCGCACCCGATCACTGGACTCGATCGGCAGGGCCGGGCCGGCGCCATCGACGAACTGGGCGGCCGCAATATCCAGCACCACCCGGTCGCGTCCGCCGACCTCGCGTTCGCCTGGGGGAAGCACCCGGTCAATCTGGACGCGTTGCAGCGAGGCGGTGGGGAGGAAGCCACCCGCGACGGCGATCAAGTCCCGCAGCGTCTCTCCGCGGGCGAGTTCGTAGATCGCCGGGCGCACCACCTCCCCGGTGACGCTCGCCCAGGTGCCCCGGACCGGGACGAACACCACGTCGCCACTTTCCAGGCGGATGTCCTGGCGGTTGTCGCCCCGGAGGAGGTAGTCGTACAGGTCGAAGGTCGCGACGGTCTGGCCGCCGCGCCGCACCTCCACGCGCCGGAAGGAGCCGTTCTCGTTGGGGCCACCGGCCGCATACAGGGCGGTCAGGACCGTTCCCGCGGCCGAGATCTGGTAGCTGCTGGGCTGGCGAACCTCCCCGATCACGAAGACCTGGTTGGTGCGCAGTCGTGCCACGCTGACCTGGAACCGCGTCGTGGCACCCGCGCTGCGGCTGATCCCGCTGTAGATCTGCGCGAGGCGGGTGTACAGGAGCGACTCCAGCGAACTCATCGTCAAGCCGTTCACCGCGAGTTGCCCAACCTGGGGAATGAGGATGAACCCCTCCCGGGTCACTTCGATCGCGTGGGAGAGCTCGACGTCGCCCGTCAGGATCAACACCAGTTGATCCCCGGGGCCGAGGCGATAGGAGGGGTCCACCGGGCCGGCGAGATTGGGCTGGAACTGGCCCGTGCCCCTGCGGAAGACGTCCATGCCGAAGATCCCAGACTCCGGGCCGGCAGGGCGGTCGCTTTGGACAGGTACACTGGTGTCCAGGAGCGGCAGCAGCTCGTCATCCGCGAAGCCCAGGGCGCGCGCGGCGGCGAAGACGCGAGCGTCGATGCCCCCGGGGCCTGGATCCGGCACATTCGGGAGATAGCTGTCGAGCAGGTCCGAGGGGTAGCCGGCCGCGGCCAGGCGCGCGCGAATCTCCGAGGCCGAAAGGCCGGAACTCAGGATCCGCTCCCGAACCTGGGCCACCAGGTCCGGCCGGGTCGCGAGAAGGCGGCGCGCCTCATCCGGTGTCGGGACCTGCGCGGCCAGGGCCGTGGCAGTGTGGGGCATCATGACCATGGCGGCCAGGAAGAGCAGGCTCAACTTCACGCGACAGCTCCTGTCGAGGAGAGAGTGGCGCGATCGGAACTGGTCACGACGGACTGCCAGAACTCCAGCGTCCGCTCGGCGATCGCGCTATCAGAAAAATGACTCAGCACCCGCTGGCGCCCCCTCAGGCCGAGGCGCCGGCGTTCCCCGGGCTCAGCGAGCAGGTGCTGCAGGGCAAGTCCCATCGGCTCGGCGTCGTTCACCACGATGCCGGCGTCCCCGACCAGTTCCGGTAGCGCGCCGGTGTCCGTGGTGACGACCGGGATGGCGCGGGCCATCGCCTCGAGCAGGAGGGGATGCGAGCGTTCCACCCAATCCGGTGTGGCACGCGAGGGCACCACCAGGACATCGATCTCGGTCCAGAAGCGGTCAATGGCCTCCCGGCCAAGCCCGCCGATCCAGCGGACCCGGGAGGCCTGGCCGTACCGCTGCGCCAGGGCCTCCAGCGCTTCCTGCTCCGGTCCCGTGCCCAAGATGGCCAGGGTCCAGGCGCCCAGGACATGGTTGCAGGCCTGCAGCAGGAGATCCACCCCCCGCTCGGGCACCAGGCGGCCGATGAACCCGATCACCAGCCCGGCATCATCGCGGGGCTCCGGCAATGACGGTACGACGACCCCGAACTGGGGGATGGCAGCATGCCGGGCCGCCGGGGCCACCGATCGCAACAGCCCCGCGGCCAGGGTGTTGCCGCCAAGCACGCCGCTCGCGTATCGCAAGGCCAGGCTCCGCCGTCGCCGCGCGAAGAGCGGATATTCCCGGGCCAAACTCTCCCAACTGAAGACCACGGTCGGGATCCGGAGCCGACGCGCCACCGCGGTGGCGGCGG
>JBHEPH010000155.1:0-3344 GCA_046260395.1 Gemmatimonadales bacterium | reverse complement strand
GACCCGCCGCACGATCGAGGTGACCAGTTATGCGGAGGTGGTTCTGGCGCCGCCGGGCGCGGACGCGTCTCATCCGGCGTTCAGCAATCTCTTCGTGCAGACCGAGATCCTCCGCCCGGAGCGGGCCATTATCTGCACGCGGCGGCCGCGCTCGCAGGACGAGCAGACGCCCTGCCTGCTGCACCTCGTGGCCGTGCACGGAGCGGAGGCGGAGGATACCTCGTACGAAACCGATCGCCTGGCGTTCCTCGGGCGCGGCAACACCGTCGCCGAGCCCCGGGTGATGAAAAGCGATGCGGACCGGCCGGCGGGAACGCTCGGGAACGGCGAGGGCTCCGTGCTCGATCCGATCGTCGCCATCCGCCACCGGATCGCGCTGGATCCGGGCGCCTCGGTGACCTTGAACATGGTGACCGGCATCGGCGAGACCCGTGCGGCCGCCCTGGCTCTGATCGGAAAGTACCAGGACCGACGGCTCGCGGATCGCGTCTTCGACCTGGCCTGGACCCACGGCCAGATCCTGCTGCGTCAGGCCAACGCCTCGGCGGGGGACGCGCAGCTCTTCGGGCGCCTTGCCGGTTCGATCATCTACGCCAACGCGTCGCTGCGGGCCGACCCGGGCGTTCTCGTCGGGAATCGCCGCGGCCAATCCGGCCTTTGGGGATACGCGATCTCCGGCGATCTGCCGATCGTCCTGTTGCAGATCGAGAACCAGGGCAACCTCGAACTGGTCCGGCAGCTCGTGCAGGCCCACGGATACTGGCGCCTGAAGGGGCTGGCGGTGGATCTGGTGATCTGGAACGAGGACAACGCCGGCTACCGGCAGCTCCTGCAGGACCAGATCATGGACCTCGTCGCCGCCGGCAGCGGGACCCATGGGACCGGGCCATCGGGCGGCATCTTCGTGAGGCTCGCGGACCAGATCGCGCAGGAGGACCGCACCCTGATCCAGACGGTCGCGCGCGTCATCATCACCGACAGGCGTGGGTCGCTGGCCGATCAGATCGACGGCCGCAGGCGGCCGGCGATCGCCGTGCCGCCGCTGGTGCCGACGCGGACGGCCCGCGCCCTGCCCGAGCCGAGCGCGCCGGCCCCGCGCGAGGATCTGACCTTCTACAACGGGCTGGGCGGCTTCACCCCGGACGGGCGGGAGTACGTGATCACCACCACGCCCGAGCGGCGGACGCCGGCGCCGTGGGTGAACGTGCTGGCCAACCCGCTCTTCGGGACCGTCGTCTCCGAAAGCGGCGTGTCCTATACCTGGAGCGAGAACGCCCACGAGTTCCGCCTGTCGCCGTGGGAGAACGACCCGGTCGGCGGCTCGGGCGGGGAAGCCATCTACCTCCGTGACGAGGAGCACGGCCGGTTCTGGTCGCCGACGCCGCAGCCCTGCGGCGGCACGACGCCGTACGTCACCCGGCACGGCTTCGGTTACACCGTCTTCGAGCACACCGAGCGCGGCATCCGGAGCGAGTTGTGGGTGTACGTGGCCATGGACGCGGCGATCAAGTTCTCGGTGCTCAAGGTGCGCAACGAGTCGGATCGGCCCCGCCGGCTTTCCGCCACCGGCTACGTCGAGTGGGTTCTCGGCGACCTGCGGCCCCGGACGGCCATGCACGTGATCACCGAGGCCGATCCCGGCACGGGCGCCCTTTTCGCGCGCAACCCGTTCAGTACCGATTTCAGCGACCGCACGGCGTTCTTCGATGTGGACGAGACGGCCCGCACGGTCAGCGGCGATCGCACGGAATTCCTGGGGCGCAACGGCACGCGGCAGGCCCCCGCGGCGATGTCCCGGACCCACCTTGCCGGCAAGCTGGGTCCGGCCCTGGACCCTTGTGCCGCGATCCGGGTCGTCTTCGATCTCGCGGTCGGTCAGGAGCGGGAGATCGTCTTCCGGCTCGGGGTCGGCCGGAACAGCGACGACGCCCGTCGCCTGGTGCAACGGCACCGGGGCGCGGCCGCCGCGCGCGAGGCCCTGGACGTGGTGTGGCAGCACTGGACCCACACCCTCGGGGCCGTGCACGTCGAGACTCCCGATCCGGCCCTGAACCTGCTGGCCAACGGCTGGCTGCTGTACCAGGCCCTGGCCTGCCGTCTGTGGGGGCGCAGCGCGACCTACCAGTCCGGAGGGGCGTTCGGCTTCCGCGATCAGCTGCAGGACGTGATGGCCCTCGTCCATGCCCGGCCGCACCTCGTGCGCGAGCATCTTCTGCTCTGTGCGGCCCATCAGTTCCTCGAGGGCGATGTCCAGCATTGGTGGCATCCGCCGACCAACCGGGGCGTGCGCACGCATTGTTCCGACGACTACCTCTGGTTGCCGCTCGCGACCTGCCGTTACGTGCGCACCACCGGCGACACGGGTGTGCTCGAGGAGTCCGTGGGATTCATCCAGGGTCCGCCGGTCAGCGAGGATCAGGAGTCGTACTTCGATCTGCCGGGACATACCGCGGAGACGGCAAGCCTCTACGACCACTGCGTCCGGGCCATCACGCACGGCCTGCGCTTCGGCGAGCACGGTCTGCCGCTCATCGGCTCCGGCGACTGGAACGACGGCATGAACCTGGTGGGCCAGCACGGCCGGGGCGAGAGCGTGTGGCTGGGGTTCTTCCTGTACGAGGTGCTCACGGACTTCGCGGAGGTCGCGCGCGCGCGCGGCGACCAATCGTTCGCCGAGCGCTGCCTGGGGGAGGCTGCGCAGCTGCGGGGCAACATCGAGAGCCACGGCTGGGACGGTGGATGGTACCTGCGGGCCTATTTCGACGACGGGTCGCCGTTGGGGTCGTCCACGAACCAGGAATGCCAGATCGATTCGATCGCGCAGAGCTGGTCCGTGCTCTCGGGAGCGGGGGAGCCCGGGCGCGCGCGCACCGCCATGGCGGCGGTCGATCAGCGCCTGGTCCGTCGCGAGCATGGGTTGATCCAGCTCTTCGATCCTCCTTTCGACCGTTCGGCACTGAATCCCGGCTACATCAAGGGCTATGTCCCCGGCGTCCGGGAGAACGGCGGGCAGTACACGCATGCGGCCATCTGGGCGGCCATGGCCTTCGCCCGCCTGGGCGACGGGCTGCACGCGTGGGACCTCATGGATCTGATCAATCCCGTGCACCACGGCAGGACGCCCACCGAGATCGCCACCTACAAGGTGGAGCCCTACGTCGTGGCGGCCGATGTCTACGCGGTGCCGCCCCACGTGGGCCGCGGCGGCTGGACGTGGTACACGGGCTCCGCCGGCTGGCTCTACCGCTTCGGTATCGAGCGCGTGCTTGGCCTGCGCCTGTGCAGCGACCGGCTCGAGATCGACCCCTGCATCGCGGCGGACTGGCCGGGCTTCACCGTGGAAC
>JBHEPH010000154.1:0-3378 GCA_046260395.1 Gemmatimonadales bacterium | reverse complement strand
CCTCACGGCAGAGTCGACGCTCCATCGGAGGAGCAGATCAAGGATCACGGCAGATGTTCGGCGCGCTCAGCGCTCCATGGGCTGGTCCAGCACCTCCCGAATCTTGCGGCTCAGGAGGTCCGCCGTGAACGGCTTGTGCAGGAAGGCGATGCCGGGCTGCAACACCCCACGATGGACAATGGTGTCCTCGGTGTACCCGGACATGTAGATCACCTTGAGCGTTGGCTGTTGCGCCAGCAACAGCACGGCCAGTTCCGGCCCGCTCCGGCCCGGCATGACGACATCGGTCAGCAGGACATCGATGGCTCCCGGCTGGTCGAACAGCTGCAAGGCCTCGTCCGCGTTGGCCGCGAGGAGCACGGTGAAGCCCTGCCGCTCCAGCAGTTGCCCGAACAACTTCCGGAGCTGTTCGAGATCCTCCACCACCAGGATGGTCTGCGCTCCGGCGGCGGCGGGGCCCTCGACCCCCAGGTCCTCCTCGGCGGGGGCCACCCGATCCGCGCAGGGGAGATAGACCTTGAATGAGGACCCGTTCCCGGGTTCGCTGTAGACTTTGACCGTGCCCCCGGCCTGAGTGACAATGCCGTGGACCGTGGCCAGCCCGAGTCCGGTGCCCCGGCCCTGCGACTTGGTGGTAAAGAACGGCTCGAATATCCGAGCCTGGACCTCCCGGCTCATGCCGCTCCCGGTGTCAGAAACGGTGAGCATCACGTGCTGGCCCGGCGTGGTATCGAGGTGAGTGGCGGTATAGTGTTCGTCGAAGGTGATGTTGTCGGTCTCGATGGTAAGCCGGCCGCCGTCTGGCATGGCATCGCGGGCGTTGAGGGCCAGGTTCATGACGACCTGCTCCATCTGACTGCGCGCGGCACAGACCGGCGCCAGGCCCGGCCGGAGGACCTGGACTACCTGGACGTCCTCCCCGATGAGCCGTTCCAGCAAGGTGCCCATGGCCGCAATGATCTCGTTGAGGTCGAGGACGGTCGGCTCAATGATCTCCTTGCGGCTGAAAGCCAGGAGCTGGCGGGTCAGCGCCGTGGCGCTCAGGCCGGCCTTCTGGATCTCGACGGCCGGCGCGTTCCGCGGGTCGGACGGTCCGGTATCGGCCAGCATCACATCGCAGTAGCCCAGGATCACCGTCAACAGGTTGTTGAAGTCATGGGCTACGCCGCCGGCCAGCCGGCCGATGGCCTCCATCTTCTGGGCCTGCCGGTACTGCGCCTCCATCGCATGGCGGGCACTGACGTCCATCGAAATCCCGACGCCGCGCACCGGCCTCCCGTCGCTGCCGAGGTGGACCCGGCCCGCTCCGCTCAGCCATCGTTCGGTGCCGTCGGGCCAGCGCACCCGGTGTTCCACGGTAAAGTCATCACCCGTGGTCGAGGCGTTGACGACGGTGCTGCGCACCTCGTCCCGGTCGTCGGGATGGATCGCGGCCAGGAAGGCGTCCAACGTGCCCTCGAACTCACCGGGCGCCAATCCGTATTGCGCTTCCAGGGTCTCCGACCACTCGAGGGTGCCGGTGGCGTAGTCCATGTCCCAGACGCCGACATCGGCGCTCTGCAGCGCAAAGCGCATCCGCTCCTCCGCCTGGCGAAGATCGGCCACCGCCTGCTCGCGGGCGGTGATGTCGGTGCCAGAGCTCAGCGTTCCGGTCGCCACGCCGTGCGCATCACGCATTACGGTGGGCCGCCACTCGATCAGGCGCTCCTCACCGGAGCGGGTCAGGACCAGATTTTCAATCGTGGCGGGATCACCCTCGCGGGCCGCGTCCACTTGGTGCCGCACCCACTCCCGGCAGTGGGCGGGCAGGCAGGTCTGGTACCAGTCGCGGCCCACCAGCTCGTCGGCGGTCCACCCCAGCAGCGTGCAGGCATGCCGGTTGATGAGGGTGATCCGGCCGGTCGTGTCCAGCGCCAGGATCAGCACCTCCGCAACGTCCAGGTACTGCCGGGACCGGTCGCGCTCGTCGAGGAGCGCCTGTTCCGCCTGTCGGCGTTCGTTGACTTCGTGCTCCAGTTCATACAGGCGGCCCACCTGTCCCGCCAGCGCCAGGAGCAGATCCTCGTCCTCCTCGGTGAATGTCTGTCCCTCATTGCCCACCAGCTTGAACCAGCCATACACGCGGGAGGGTGTGGCAATGGGCACCGCCAGAAAGGCGATGACCTCCGGATGGCCCCTGGGGAGCTGAAGGCGTTCGGCGTTGCCGTCGGGGTTCTCTCCGCGGAGGGGCTGGCCCTCCGCCACCAGGGCGGCCAGCGCGCCGGTCATCGTGTCCCCCGGCTTGACCCAGTCCTCGACATCGGTGCCGAAGGTCACGAAGCGCCGCACCGTCTGGTGGTCCGGGTCGAAAATGCCGAGCGAGGAGTAGCTGGCTCCGAACAGGTCCACGGCGTCGGCGCAGACACCGCGCAACAGGCGGTCAGGGTCCCGCGCCGACGCCAGGTCCAGACCGATGTTGACGAGCGCCCGGAGCCGCGCATTGGCCGCGGTCAGGTCCTCGGCGGTGTCAGACAGCTGTTCCGTGACGAGGCGGAGCTGCTGGCGCTGCCGCACGGTCTCGAGGGCCTGCGCGTCGGCCAGTGCCGACCCGCCGGCCAGCACGCGCGCCACGATCGCCAGGACTTCCTCCGGCGGGGCCGCCTTGGCCAGGACCGACTGCCCCCGGCCCGCTGAGACCTGCGCCCGCGCATCGCGCTCGGCGTAGGGCGCCGTGTAGAACAGCACCGGGATGGCCAGCGTGACGGGATTCAGCCGCAACTGCTTCACCAGCTCATAGCCGTCCATGACTGGCATCAGCAGATCGGTGATGACCAGATCCGGCCGGTCTCCGGCCACCGTGGCCAGGGCCTCGCGGCCGTTCGCCGCCTCGATCAGCCGGTGACCCTGGCCGCCCAGCACCTGCGCCAGCCGCGCGCGGTTGGCGGCCACGTCATCCACGATCAGGATCGTCGCCATCGCCGGTCGCTCTCTGGTCCCGCCGAGGACTGAGTCACTCGGCATCCGCCTCGGCCACCGCCCCGCGCCCCAACATCGTGTTGATTCGCCTGGTCAGCTCGTCCACCGAGAACGGCTTCTCGAGCAGATCCACGGTGGCGGCCGTTCCCCCCTGCCGGCGCAGCTCCTCCGCGGGATAGCCCGACATGAACAGGATCGGCAGCGCCGGCCAGCGCTCCCGAAGCCGCCGCGCCAACTCGACGCCACCGATGCCGGGCATGGTCAGGTCGGTCAGCACCAGGTCGGGCGGGCCCAGTTGCGCCACCACGGCCAACGCCTCCTCGCCGCTGCCCGCCTGCTGCACGCAAAAGTCGCAGTTTCCCAGGATGCGCGCGGTGATGGCCAGCACCGCGGGCTCGTCGTCCACCACGAGCACGGTGGCGC
>JBHEPH010000153.1:0-3388 GCA_046260395.1 Gemmatimonadales bacterium | reverse complement strand
CGCCGGTGCCGCCGCCCGATATCCCGCCGGAACTCCTGGCGTGGTTGCAGTCGATGCCGCCCGAAATGCTCCTCATCCCGATCCTGGCCAGCCTGGTCATCGGTGGCAGCCTGCTCTTCCTGCTGGTCCGTGGCCTTGCCCGCCGGCTCGAGGGCGGCGCCAACATCAAGGAGCTGCGGGCAGAGGTGGAGGCCATGCGCCAACGCCTCGCGGAAATCGAGGATGGGGGCGGGCGAATCGCGGACCTCGAGGAGCGGCTTGATTTCAGCGAGCGGATCCTGGCCCAGGTGCAGCGTGAGCGCATTCCGGGAGGCCACCCATGAGTCGCCGGTTTGGGATGGACGCCTGGGCGGTGGGTATCCATATCTTCGTGACGATCTGTGCCGCTGTGGCATTCGGGGAGGCGGCCGGCGCCGGTGATGACATCGTGTACCCGCTGACCTTCGCCAGCTCCGCCGTGCTGTTTGAATGGCGCCGGCGCCGCGCGCTGAAGGAGCAGGGGCCCGTGGGCCTCACCTCCGGTGAGGTGGCCGCCCACCGGCTGGCCGATGTCGAGGACCGGATGGCGGAGGTGGACCTGTTGCACGCCAGGGTCATGGAACTCGAGGAGCGGGTGGATTTCTCGGAGCGGCTGCTGACCCGGCAGGGTGAACGCCTGCCGGCGGAGCGGCACGATGCGTGAGCCGCGCTGGTATGACTGGTTTGGGGCCACGGCCGTGTGGGGGATGACTTCGACCTTTGCGGGTGTGTTCCTGAGCGAAGGGCTCGGTGCTCCCGAGGAAGTCGGTGTCATGACCTTCCTCACGCTCTTCGTCGGGGGGATCACGGGCGCCAGGGTCTGGTGGCTGCGGCAGGCAGGCAAGACCGCGGGAGACGCCCCTGAGCGCGACGGCCTGACGACCGGCGAGATGACCGCGCAGCGGCTGGAACTGATGGAACAGCGGATCTTTGAGCTGGAGGAAAGAGTGGAACTCAGTGAACGGATGCTGTTGCAGGCACAGGCGCGCGAGCGGCTTCCCATCGGTGTGCCGGAGCAGCCGCAGTGAGCGCCGAGGGCGAATTTGCCATGTGGCTGGCCATGGGCGGGGGGATGGTGGCGTTTTCGATCGCCCTCAGTCCGATCATGCAGGCGTGGGCCGACCGAATCCGCTCCAAGGGGCGCCCGGAACTCATCGGGGGCGAGGCGCGGATCGCCGAGCTGGAGGCCCGGCTGGAACGGGTCGAGGGCCGCTCCCCCATCACCGGGGAGGTGGAGTCGCAATACCAGCGGGTCGCGGAACTCGAGGAACGCCTCGACTTCGCCGAGCGGCTGCTGACGCAGGTTGATGCGGGGGCCCGACACCTCCCGCTGCCGCGGGGCGGGCAGCTAGATTCCTGACAGGCGCGGCCATCCCGGCCGCGGGAGAGGATGACACGGATGGTCACGAAGGACGATCTCCAGTCGTATATCGATCGGCTGGACACCAATGGATTCACCAGCACCGAGGTGGAATCCGACCTGTGGGTGCTGAAGATCACCGATGGCGCCGAGGTGGTTATCAACTACGCCCCGCCGGTGGTCATCCTCCGCGTCCGGGTGATGGAAGCCCCCGCCGACGATGGGAAGCGACTGGCGCTGTTCCAGCATCTCCTGGAGCTGAACGCCCGCGACATGGTCTACGGCTCCTATGGCATCGAGGGCAGCCACGTCGTCCTGACCGATACCCTCGAACTGGAGCACCTCGACTCGACGCGATTCCAGGCGAGCTTTGATTCAATCACGCTGGCGCTCGCCTCGCACATGGGTGTGCTGGCTGCGCACGGGGGGAAGTGAGCCATGGGAATCTTTGACCGTATCTCGACGCTGTTCCGGTCGAACCTGAACGACATGATCTCCCGGGCCGAAAACCCGGAGAAGATGCTCAATCAGCTGATCCTCGACATGAAGACCCAGCTGGCCAAGGCCAAGCAGGAGGCCGCCGGGGCGATCGCCGATGAAAAGAAGCTCCAGGCCGAGGCCGAGTCGCTGAAGAAGCAGGCGGAGGACTGGGAACGGCGCGCCATGCTGGCGGTGCAGGAGGGCCGCGACGACCTGGCCACCCAGGCGCTGTTGCGCTACAACGAGTCGCTGCAGGGCGCCCAGTCGCTCCACGAGACCTGGCTCAAGCACAAGGCCGAGACCGAGAACCTCAAGGGCTCGCTGCGCCAGCTGAACGACAAGATCGAGGAAGCCAAGCGCAAGAAGAACATCCTGGTGGCGCGCGCCAAGCGAGCCGAGGCGCAGCAGCGTATCCAAGAGACAATGGCCGGCATGAGCGACAAGAGCGCCTTCGAGTCGTTCGAGCGGATAACCGAGAAGATCGAGGCCACCGAGCGCAAGGCGCTGGCCGCGGCCGAGATCCAGCAGGAGTTCAGCTCGGACACGCTGATCGACCAGTTCAAGGCGCTGGAGTACAAGGGGAGCACCGACCAGCAGCTCCTCGAGCTCAAGGCCAAGATGGGCATGCTTGCCGCTGGCGGCCCCGCGAAACAGATCGGCAAGGGTGCCGACGGCGTCGAGGATGCCGAGGTCCTGGAGGAGGAAGCGGAGGACGGCCGCTCCGCATGAGTGTCGAGACGCCGCGGTACCTGATCCTCGCAGACGGCGACTTCGACCCGGAAACCTCCAAGACCGCGAACTCCGTGATCCGCTACCAGCCGGATCGCGTGGTCGCGGTCTTGGACCGTGTCACCGCCGGCAAGACCGCGCAGGACGTGCTCGGCTTCGGGGACGCCATTCCCGTGGTGGGTTCCATTGACGAGGCGCTGGCGCTGAAGCCCAATGCGGTCCTCATCGGCATCGCCCCGATGGGTGGCCGGTTGCCCGCCGACTGGCGCATGTGGCTGGCCGATGCCCTTGATGCCGGCTGCGACATCGTCAGCGGACTGCATACCTTCCTGAACGACGATCCCCTGCTGGCCGAGCGCGCCCGCGCCAACGACCGCACCATTACCGATATCCGCCGCCCCCCCGCCGACCTGCCGGTCGGTGACGGCGCGGCGCGGCACACCGACGCGTACCGCGTCCTGACCGTCGGCACCGACTGCAATGTCGGCAAGATGACCGCCCAGCTCCAGCTGGTGCAGGGGCTCAAGGACGCCGGCCTGCGCACCCGGTTCGTGGCCACCGGGCAGACCGGCATCATGATCGAGGGATGGGGCATCGGGGTGGACGCCGTGGTCGCCGATTTCATCGCGGGCGCCACGGAACGGATCACCCTGCAGGGCGCCGAGGATGCGGACGTCGTGCTGATCGAGGGTCAGGGGAGCATCAACCACCCCGGCTACTCCGGCGTCACGCTCGGCCTGATGCACGGCAGCTGCCCCGACGGCATGATCCTCTGCCACCAGCCCTCGCGCACCCATATCG
>JBHEPH010000152.1:0-3450 GCA_046260395.1 Gemmatimonadales bacterium | reverse complement strand
CTCCGCGAGATCGCCGACCGCCTCGCCCCCGCCGCACCCGGCGACCCCCAGCTCCAGGACGAGCTCGACGACCTCCGCGACCTCGCCCACCGCTTCGAGGCCGAGCGCGTCTCCGAGGCCGACGCCAAGTACATGTACCAGCGCGCCTACAGCATGGAGCAGAGCAAGCGCGCCACCATGGAGCGCGTCATGGCCGACCGTGCGGAGGAGCGGGGGAAACGCTAGGACCTCGAGGGGTGGCGTACCGAACTGGCGTACCGGACCGAGAACCCCTCACCGCGGAAGGCGCGGAACCCCGCGGAACCTCGCGGAACGTTCGCGGCGGACCCCGGCAGCCGGGGAAAGGAACCTCCCCGGCTGCGTCCGATTCCGGTGGATCTGTTTTTGGACCCCGGCTACCCCCGGTGGCCCGCTACATACCGGGAGCCAGAATCACCCCGAAAAATTGAAATTGAATGGTCGAAAGTCGAGCGCCGGCCGCCTGCGCCCCCGAAAAGAGCGTCGATCTCCGGACCCAGTTCCGCGCGAGTTCCGCGCTTCCGCGGTGAGGCTGTTCGCTGTTCCCGGCACTGGCCACACCGACGCGAGCGCGTACCCGTTGCGGCAGCCCCCGCACCGACCCATTATCCGTCAGGCCGGGCGCACTCCGAACCCCCTTCGAAGATCCGGGCGCCCGCCTGCTGGCCGCAGGTGCATCCCATGAACAGCCCAGACCGCCACGTGCGCAGATCCCGTCAGCGGAAAGTACGGTTTGTGAGCCCGTCGCTGACGCGCCGGTCGAGGATCTCCATGCCGGGTCGCCGTTCCAGCCGGCTGAACCCCGCGTTCATTGTCGTCAGGAGCTCGGCGAACTTGCTGTCGAGGTACTGCTTCGTTTCGGCGTCCATGCCCCAACATAGCCTCGCCGGGTCCGGCGTTTCCATAGCGGAATGGGACAGCTACGCCGCCGGCTCAATTCGGTCCGCTTCCCGTAGCGCCTCCTCGTCGTGCTCCACACGCCAGCGGTCGTGCGCCATCTGCATGGCCAGCCACAGCTCCGTGCCGTTGCCAAAAAAACGGCCGAGCTTCAGCGCCATTTCCGGGCTCACCCCCCGGCCTCCGTTGACCAGCTCGCTCAGAGTGCGCCGGGAGACTTGGAGCCGCTGCGCCGCCTCGGTGATGGACAGCCCGAGCTCCTCCAGCTCCAGCCGGACCACCGCCCCAGGGTGGCTCGGCGCTCGAGTCAGTTCGCGTCGCGGTATGGCCATCTCGCCCTCAGTGATAATCGGTGATCTCCACGTCCCAGGCGTCCGCATTCGCCCACCGGAAGCAGACCCGATACTGCCGGTTGATCCGGACCGAGTATTCCCCCGCTCGATCCCCCGCCAGTTTTTCCAGGCGGTTGGACGGAAGCCCAAGCTGCCGCAGATCGCTTGCGGAATCGATCTCATCCAGCTTCAGCCGCGCTCGGGACCACATGAGTTCGGGCAGGGAACGACGCGCCGCCTTCGTTGCCTTTCCTTCGAAGATGTCCCGGGTCGCTCGGGTCCTGAACGTCCTGATCAAAGTGTAACCTGTAACGTTACGGGGGTCAATCACCCCACGGCGGGCGACTTACTTCCGGGCGGAACCAAGCTTCACAACGGCTTGCCACGAAGGACACGAAGTATCGAAGGGCTCGAAGAACAGCACTCAGCGCTCCGACAGAACCCGTCGGAAGCCGCCGGCGGCCAGGGCTTCGACGTTGAAATTGAAGAGCAGGCCGACCTGCAGGTCCGAGAGGCGAAGGTAGGTCAGGACCTGCGAAACGTGCACCGGCATCAGCTTCTTCACGACCTTCAGCTCCACGATCACCGTTTCTTCCACCAGCATGTCCAGTCTGTAGCCGCAATCGAGCCTGACGTCCCGGTGAACCACGGGCATCGCAACCTGTCGCCGCACCCGCAGCCCCCGATGTCGAAGCTCCGCGGCGAGGCACACCTCATACGCCTTCTCCAGGAGCCCCGGTCCGAAAATCCGGTGGATCTCAATCGCCGCGCCGATGATCTTCCCGGTCAACCCGCCGGTCCCGTCATCCCGCAGGTCGCCGCCCATAGCCCCTCCTCGCGATGGTGTTCCCTCAGCAGTCCTTCGAGCCCTTCGTCCCTTCGAGCCCTTCGTGTCACGCCGTTCGAAGCTTGCTCCGCCCGGAAGGGTTGGGAATGGCCCGATGAGACAATCTGGCGGTCCGTCGCATGACCACCTTCCCCCGCGATCTACGCCGCCCGGTCCGAGGGCTCCTCCACCGACACGCGGACGCCTCGCCCCGCCGCCGCCAGCATGTTGACCAGCGCGTCGATGCTGAACAGCTCGATCTTGCCGCGCACCAGGTCGCTGATCCGCGGCTGCGTGACTCCGAAAATCTCCGCCGCACGCGTCTGGGTGAGATCCTCCCTGGCGATCAACTCCCGGAGTGCCCCCATCAGGAGGGAGCGGATCCGGAGGTTCTCGGCTTCGGGCTTCCCGAACCCCAGGTCCTCGAAGACATTGCCGGTCGTTTCAGTGAATTCTGCGCTCATGGCCTGATTCCTCGTATGTCAGGACGACCCGGTCCCACGCCGAACGTTGACCAGCGACAGCCGCGCGCGGACCAGGTCCAGGTCCCGCTTCGTGATCTTCCGCGTTTTCTTCTCGAACACATGGAGCACGTAGATCGCTTCGGCGAACCGCGCCACGTACAGCACTCGATGTTCACCGGCCGCGTGAATCCGAAGCTCCGCCACCCCTGGACCCACCGATGGCACCGGGCGCCAGTCCGACGGCGCCAACCCGAGTTGAACCTGGTGCAGCTCGAACCCCGCCCGGCGGTGCGCCTTTTCCGGAAGCCCGCGCAGCTCCTCCAGCGCGCTCCCCACCCATACGACTCGTTTCACACCACTCCTGATTATACAAAAAGTTGTATGAAAGGCAAGGCCCTGCCGTCACCCCGCGCTGGATCATGCCAGGCGGGACGGGGCAAGAGAATGGCCGGATGCGACAATCACCGGGTGACGGCATGACTACCCTCCCCCCCGGCCTCTACGAGTCCCTCGTCACCGAGTCCCTCGCCGCGCGCCTCGAGGCCCTCCCGGACGACCGCCACGCCGACACCGACGCGCTCCGCACCGCCGAGGCCGCCGACCGCATCGCCTGGCACATCGCGTCCGTCGTGGAGCGCGCCATCGAGATGCTCCCGGAATCCCGGCGCACCCGGGCGGGCGTGGAGCTGGCGAGGTCGCTGGTGGACCGGGTCGTCGAAGGAACGAACGTCGCCGAGCTGGCGGACCAGCGGCCCCACGATGAAGCCGCCGTCCTCCGCGCCGTCCACCGCCTCAACCCCGACGGCAGCCCGGCCCCCATCGACGCCCCTCTCATCCCGCTCCTCGACTCCGCCCTCCTCACCAACTCCCCCGGCGAGCCCGCCGTGGGCCACCAGGTGGCCGCGGAGATCGC
>JBHEPH010000151.1:0-3478 GCA_046260395.1 Gemmatimonadales bacterium | reverse complement strand
CGTGAAAGACGTACGAGCGAACCGTGCCCTCGGGCACTTCCAGCAGCGCGGCAATTTCCGCGTGGCTGTACCCCTCGGCATCGAACAGCACCACCGCCACCCGCTGCCGTTCCGGCAACTCCGCCAGGGCCTCGCGGAGCCGGGCGCCGAGGATCACCGCATCGGTGACCCGATCGGGGCCGGCGGACTTCGTCGGCGCCGAATCGGGAATCGCCTCGGTACGGCGAACCTTGTCGCGACGGCGCAGGTCGAGCGCCGCATTGACCACGATCCGCATCAGCCATGGCCGGAACGGCCGGGCCGGATCAAACCGTTCGATGGCGCGCCAGGCCGCCAAGATGCCGTCCTGCACCGCGTCATCGGCCTCGTCATCGTCGTGCAGCACCGCCCGGGCCACCCGGCGCGCACTCATCGCGTAGCGTTCGACCAGGTGGCCAAACGCGTCACGATTCCCCTTTCGTGCCAGACGGGCCAGCCCGCCATCATCCACGTCAGAAGTACGCAGGGCGTCCTCGGGGTGTTGAGCGGAGCTCCCCGCTCCAGCGGTGCCTGGACAGGGATCGGATACAGCCTTGAAATGTAGGCGGACAGGCGGACAGGCGGACAGGCGGACAGGCGGAGAGGCGGACAGGCAGGATCGCGGGGCGGCTTGGGGGCCCTCAGCCGCGAAACGCTCCCCGCACGGCCAAGGTGGCCAGAACGAGGCTGAGCAACCCGAGCAGGATTCCTACGGCCCTGGGCAGGACGAGGGCGAGAATCGCCAACCCCAGGAGGATGATCGCCGCCGTCCCGAAGAGCCCGCGGCGAGCACTGGCCACCACCGCGCCAAGGGCGATGAGACGGCGGCGGCGGCGCTCGAGTCGGCCGGGCTGGTGGCGCGGTGGCGGCTCCTCGGGCGCCTCGACTGAGAGGGCGGCCGGCAGGAGGCGCGTGAGCCGGCCCGGTGCCCGCACCGCACGGAGCTGCACCTCCGCGCTCTGGGCCAGGTCGTGCCGGAAGACACGCTCCAGCTCCGCGGCGGCGGCGGGATGCTCGATGATCACGTCGAGTTCCCAGTTCCTGAGGAGGCTCGACCAGTTGAGGTTGGTCGAACCGATCCGGACCCACCGGCCATCGGTCACCGCCGTCTTGGCATGCAACATCGGGCCGGACCATTCGAAGATCCGGACCCCCGCCTCCAGCAGCGGCCGGTAGCCGATCCGCGTCAGGTTGCGCACGAGGGGAAGGTCGCTCGTGCCCGGCACGAGGATCCGCACGTCCACGTCATCGCGAACGGCATCGTTGAGCGCCTCCGTCAGGGCCGACGGCGCCACCATGTAGGCATCGGTGATCCACACCCGGTCGGTGGCCGTGGCGAGGTTGAGCATCGCGATGCGACTGAGCCGGGAGCGCCCCGGTTCGCCCGCGAGCACCCGCACCTCGGCGTCCCCGGCCGCGGGGGTCTCATGGAGCAGCTCGTCGTCGGGGAGCGCCGGTCCGCATGCCGACCAGGTCTGGGCAAACGCCCGGTCCAGCGCCACGGCGGCAGGGCCGGCGATGCGGACGGTGGAGTCACGCCAGGGCAGCTGTCCCCGCTCGGGATCCCCGAGCCACTCGTCCCCGATGCAGATGCCACCGGTCATGGCCACGGCGCCGTCGGCCACCACCAACTTGCGGTGGTTGCGGGAGAGATTCCGGGCAAGCGACCAGCTCGGCGGGCCGAAGATCCGCACCTCGACGCCGGCATCGCGCAGGCGGTTCCAGAACCGGCGGCTGGTCCCGAACGACCCGAGCCAGTCCGTCATGACGCGGACGGCCACGCCCGCCCTGGCGCGCTCCCCCAACGCGTCGGCGAACCGCTGCCCGATCCGGTCGTCTCGAAAGATGTAGTTGTCGAAGTGAATCCAGTGCCGAGCCGCGGTGATCACCTCGAGCATCACCTCGTAGGCCGTGGCGGGGTCGTGCTGGAAGGTGACCAGGTTGCCGGGAACCGGCCGGCTGCGCGTGACCCGGTCAAAGAGCCGGCCGGCCTTGGATCGCTCGCCGACGTTCCGGGGCGCGCGATCCCCCGTACTCACCCGCTGCCGAGCCCGAGTTCACGCTCGTGCGGGCGGAGGGCCGCCAGCAGGAAGCCGATCAATTCCTCGACCGGCATCCCCAGCTCGGCAGCCCCCTGATGCACATCCTCCCGGCTGACGCCACGCGCAAACGCCTTGTCCTTGAGCTTCTTCCGGACGCTGGCCACTTCGAGGTCCTGCAGGCTGCGCGAGGGCCGTACCAGGGCGCAGGCGGTGAGGAAGCCGCAGAGCTCATCCACACCAAAGAGCGCCCGTGCCAGGTCGGTCTCCCGGGCTACGCCGGTGTAGCTGGCGTGGCCGAGGATGGCCTGGCAGATCTCGCCGGAGATGCCACGGGCGGCCAGGATACGGACCCCCTCCGAGGGATGCTCCTCGACGGGGGAGCGGGCATCATTGGGGAACCGTTCGTAGTCGAAATCGTGCAGCAGGCCGGCCAGCCCCCACTGCTCGGGGTCGCCATCGTAGCGCACCGCCATGGCGCGCATGGCAATCTCCACGGCGAGCATGTGCCGCCGCAGCGCCTCGGAGGCGGTGTACTCCTGCACCAGGGCGAGCGCCTCGTCTCGCGTCATGCGGTGCCGGGCCCGCCCGCCGCCGGCTGCATCGCTGCGGCGCTGAGTGGCACGCGGAGCACGGGATTGTCCGCCAGGGTGATCTCGAAGGCGTAGCTGCCGGGCCGTGGGAGCGGCACATCGAACACCAGCACTGCGCCCGCCTCCACCTCGGTGATGCCGGCGGGAGGTTCCCCAAACTGGACCGTCCCCTCACCACCCGCCAGCTGCTGGCCGCTGTCATCCACGAAGCGGATCCTCAGGGCGTGGCTGCCGATCTGGGTGCGCCGGCCGCGCACGCGCACGACCAGGTGCGTGCGCGGATGCACCGCCGGGAACTGCTGCACCCAGACGTGCTGGAAGATCCCCAGCACCGAGAGCTTGCCGTGCTGGTCGACCAGGGCATAGTCGGCGACCACGGCGAAGTCGATATGCAGTCAGCCCACCCTGATCGAGGTGATGACATCACCCTGCGCGATGGCATTGACCACCTCCATGCCGTCGGTGACCTGCCCAAAAACCGTGTGCACCCCGTTGAGGTGCCGCTGGGGCTCATGGCAGATGAAGAACTGGCTGCCGCCGGTATCCTTCCCGGCATGGGCCATGCTCAGCGTCCCGGCCACGTGGGTGTGGGTGTTCAGGTGCGTCTCGCACTTGATCTTGTACCCGGGCCCGCCACTACCCACCCGCGGGTTGTTCGCGTCCTTGGAGAGCGGATCGCCGCCCTGGATCATGAACCGGGGGATGACGCGGTGAAAGCGTGTGCCATCATAGAACTCGCTGTTGGCGAGCTTTTCGAAGTTGGCGACGGTACCGGGCACCTCGGTGTCGAAGAGCTCGGCGACGATGGTCCCTCGGCTGGTCTCGATG
>JBHEPH010000150.1:0-3482 GCA_046260395.1 Gemmatimonadales bacterium | reverse complement strand
GCCCAAGAACGGTCCGCCGGCCCTCGCGTGCGTGTGTCTGGATCAGAGCGGCAATGCGGCGGGCCACGGCAACGGCGAGGTGATCGGGGGGATCTACGATTTCGACGGGGAGTCGCTCGAGGCGACGGAGCGGATTCACGGCGGCCCTTCCGGGAGGGAGACTTCCAAGTATACACGCGGTGCCGCGCGTGGCCTTACCGCTCGGCTCGCCAGGCATCCTCCACATGCTCCACCAGGGCCCCGTCCGGTCCGCTCTGGTCCACCACGACCAGGTCGAACCGGTACTCGTCGCCGGGCCGCCCGTGCCGTTCCATCCAGACCATGGCCACCTTGGTCTGGGCACGGCGCTGCCGAAAGCCCAGGGCTTCGAGCGGCGAGCCGAAGCGGTGGGAGCGCCGGGTTTTGACCTCCACGAAGGCCACCTGGTGGCCACGGCGGATGACCAGGTCCAGATCGTGGTGGCCGAGCCGGAAGCGTCGATCCAGCACTCGCCAGCCATGGGCCTCGAGGAAGGCGATGGCCGTCTCCTCGCCCTCGTGGCCGAGGACGTGGCGTGGGTCGGTCCATTCGCCGACAGGTTTGGGGCGGTATCGGGAGGTCATGGCGCGGAAGATGGCGCCAGAAGCGGTCGAGCTGGTAACCAGAATCAGGCGAAACCAGGCCAGGAAAACGCGGGGCTACCCCGGCTGCTGCAATTCCACGGTCAGGACAAAGGTTCGCGCCTCACTCGGCTGGATGGCGCCGACCCCCACGACGTGGCGCCCGATCTCCTCACCTGCGGCATTCCGGATCGCCACAATGACGGAGTATTCCCCCGCCTGACCGCCGCCGGGCTGGCGGATGGTCCCCTCCACCTTGAAGGGGGTGGCCACCGACTCGGCGCGTTCCTTGGCCCCCGGATCGAAGCGCAGGTGATGCCGGCACTGCGGGCAGACGCTGGCACTGTCCAGGATCGTGGCACGGCAGTGGGGACAGCGCCGGGTCGTCCCCGGCGCTGTGGGACGGGCAGTGCTCATGCGACGGCGAAGCTATCCCGCGGGGCCTTCGCCATTCCCGCTCCCTTCTCATCCCAGCCGAACTCGGCCTGCCCGCGCATCCGTGACCCGGCCGCCACAGTCAGCGACCCCGCCTTCAAGTCGCCGGTCAGCACGCCGGTCTCCCGAAGATCCACGCGCGAGGCGGCTTCGATGTTGCCATTGAGCTCACCGGCGATCGTGACGGTCACGGCACGGACCCCGCCGGTGACCTTGGCGCCGGACTCGATCGTCAGGTCGCCCTCGACGTGGATATCACCCTTGAAATTGCCGGCCACGCGGACATGGCCGCTGCCCTCGATCTTGCCGTCAATGGTGATCCCGGCGGCGATGACCGACTCTGAACCGGCACCCGAACGGGCCACGGGGCGGCGCACTTCCGGGGCCGGCGCTGGGTCCAACGGGGCCGCCTCGGCCCGCAGGCCGGTGTCAGTGGCGGGCACGTCCTTGCGGGGGGCGTTGTCCTTCCAGATGGCCATGATATGGCACTCCACAACGAGAGGTGAGGAAAAAGCAGCCGATTGCGCTGGTCACGGGATGAGGGCGTTTCAGCCCATCAAGGGGGAGACGCAGGGCACGAGCCCGAGTGCACACCGGGCGGTGGAACGCCGCGCTCCCCAATCAATATGCAACCACCCCGGGCCGGCCGACCCAAATGACCAGGTCGGGGTCGATCCGGTGGAGGTCCACTTCACAGGTCAGGCCGAAGGCATAGGTGTCGCTGTCCCGGGAGTGCGGCGGGCCGAAGTAGTAGTTGGCCAGCCCCGGCCCGGCGGAGGACCAGGTCAGTGGCAGTGAGCCTACCAGCATGGTCGGGCCCTGTCCACCACGGGTTTCCTGCGAATCCCCCGCTCCGAAGCGCGTGGTGGCGCTGCGGAAAGTGGAATCCGACGAGCTCTGGTGCCACCAGGTGTAGCGGACGAAGGGCGCCGTTAACTGGCCCCGCCCCTCCGGCTCCTGCTCCTCCGGGCGGAATGCGCCCATCCCCTGTGCGGCATAGCGCTCCCGGACCAGGATGATGTAGCCCACCGGCACCCGGACCGACCGTTGGCTGATCCAGTTCCCGCCGGTCCCCCGCATCGGCTCGGCGTAGCAGGCGGGCATCGGGGCTGGCGCGGGCGAACCGCCGCCGGGGAGGGAGGCAAGGACGCTGCAGCCGGACCCGAACACGACGCCGAGGGACAGCCATCCTGCGCGCGCAAGGAACATGTGCCACCTGGGGCGAGAGGACTCGGGCCGGGGGCGAACCCCCCGGTTCGTGGATCCTACCAAGATGCCCCCGCCGTTGCGGTGCCGGAACCCCCTCCCCTCACAGGCCCGTTACCGACCGACCGTGGAGGCAAACAACGGATTGAACAGCAACTTGAAGGTATTGTGCGGCTGGCCCCGCCACCCCGGCCGGAACCCGTAGGTCACCACGCTCCCCCGCCCCACCCGTACCCGCGCTCCAGCCACCTTCCCGGCGAGGTAGGTCGCGCCTCCCAGCTCCCAACCGCTCAACAGGAAGTTGTCAGCTGCGTACTCGGCGAACACCTCCACGCCGGCCGCCGACGGGGCGGTGAGCTCCAGCGCCTGGCTGGAATTGAACATCGCCACCGCTTCCCGCTCCATGCCGAACGCCAGCGGATGATCAGGACGGGTGTGCACCCGCAACAAGGTCCCCGGAATAAAGAAGTCCTGGGAGCGCACCCCCCGCACCGTGTTGCGCAGCGGCAGCCCGAATGCCGAGATCGCAAAGTCAGCCGCCTGGTCCCAGGCCATCACCCAGCCGCCCCGCTCCACGAACGCCTTGAGCCGCGCCACCCCTTCATCCCCTACGCCACCCACAAACTCCTCTGGCATGCTCCCTGGGGCATGGCCATCCCGAATGCGACCGTCGCCCTCGCTGGCAAAGATGATGCGTCCCCCGCCGAGCCGCTGCCGGTCACGCCACCCGACGCCGCAGGCACCGCGTCCACCATCCTTGGGGGCAGCGTGAACGGCTCCGTGACGCGATCCACCTGCACCCCCATCTGGATCGCCAGCTCGTAGCCGGTCATGTCGTACGGCGGATCCGGCGGCCCGCCCGGATACTGGAGCCGCTCGGGAAAGGTTTTCGGCTCGATCAGGTCCACCACATAGGGGCGGAACGCCTGCGGGCCGAGCACGTAGGTACCCGCGGGATACTGCGTGCCGCCCGCGCTGAACGGCGCGTCGGCCTGCCGGATCTCGACCCCGCCCAGCCGGAAGGTGCGCAAGAACTCCACCGTCCGGGTCGGGTCGTGCTGGGCGTTCAGATCAATGACATACGCAAACGGCCCGCCTTCGGCGCGCTCCCCGCGCGCAATCTGCCGGGTGCCCATCCGCCAGATGTTGAAGAGGAAATCCTCCTTGAGTTTGGCGCCGATGTCCAGCGTAGCTCGGCTCGCCGTCATCATGTAGTCCACCGCCGAGCGCAGGGGCCAGCAG
>JBHEPH010000015.1:9367-59074 GCA_046260395.1 Gemmatimonadales bacterium | reverse complement strand
TTCCCGAGGAGGCATCGTGAGTCTTGCACCTGAATTGCTGGAGATCCTTGTCTGCCCCAAGTGCAAGGGCGACCTGGAGCATCGCGCCGAGCCCGAGGCGCTCGTCTGCCATGTCTGCCGCCTGGTGTACCGGGTGGAGGATGACATCCCGGTCATGCTGATCGATGAGGCCACGCCGCTGTGAGTGACGCACTTCTCGCCGCCGCCCGGGAAGAGGCCGGGCGGCTGGAACATCCGTTCGTCGGCACCGAACATCTCCTGCTCGCCCTGCTCAAGATGGGTGAGCCGTCCCTGCTCAATGCCTTGACTGAGGCCGGTGTGGCCGCCGATCACGCGCGCAGCCGCCTGGAGAAGGGCCGGCGGGGGCGCCGTCCACCGGTCAAATCCGGTGAGGATGGCCAACCGGGCCTGACCTCCCATGCTCGCCGGGCGCTCGAGGCGGCCGGTGGCGAGCCGGCCGCCCTGGTGGCCACACTCAGGTCCGATCAGGGGAGCCTGCTCGCCCGCCTGCTGGCGCCGGCCGGGGAAGGCCGGCCGGCACCGAAGGCCGAGGCGCCTGCGCCGGTTCAGGCCGAGGTTGCGGTGTCGGTTCGGGAATCTCCGCGCCCATCCCGCGAGCCCGCGAAGCGGAAGGAGCGCCCGGCCAAACCAGAACGGCCTCCGCGTGAGGACAAACCCGCGCGGGCGGAGCGTCGACCCTCGGCGCCGCGTCCCCCCCAGGAGGACGATGACGAACCGCCGTTCGTGCCGCGGCTTGCGGTGCAGCCCCGGAAGCCGTGGAAGTTCCGCTGGCGCGCCCTGCTGCTCCTGCTGGTGCCCGCGACAATCTACCTGAACGTCACCGGGGCCGACCCTCTGTTGCTCTTCGTGGTGGCCGCGCTGGGCGTCCTGCCCTTGGCCGCCTACCTTGGCGAAGCCACGGAGCACATCGCGGCACGCACCGGTCCGACCATCGGCGGGCTGCTGAACGCCACCTTCGGCAATGCGGCCGAGCTGATCATCGCGATCATGGCGCTCCAGGCAGGGCTGGTTACCCTGGTGAAGGCGACGATCATCGGCAGCATGCTCGGGAACCTGCTCCTGATCCTGGGCCTATCATTGCTGGCCGGCGGGCTCAAATCACCGATCATACGGTTCAATCGCACCGCAGCGGGGATGAGTTCAGCGATGCTGGCCCTGGCGGTCGTGGCCCTGGTTCTCCCGGCGATGCTCTTCCAGGTGCATCCCCGCCCGGAGGAGCTGAACGCCTTCCGGATGTCCGAGGTCGCGGCCATCATCCTCGGGCTGACGTATCTCTGCTCGCTGCTGTTCTCGCTCCATACCCACCGGAGCCTGTTCGGTGGCGATCCAGAGCATGCGCCGGTGGACACATGGCCGGCGGCACGGTCGGTGGCGGTCCTCCTCCTGGCCACGGCGGCGGTAGTGGTCCAGTCGGAAGTTCTGGTGCACGCCGTGGAGCAGGTCACGGTCACGCTCGGGTGGTCGGAGTTGTTCCTCGGCCTGATCATCATCCCGCTCATTGGGAATGCAGCGGAGCATGCCAGCGCGATCCTGGTGGCGCGCAAGGGGAAGATGGACCTGGCGTTGCACATCGCGTTGGGCTCAAGCACCCAGATTGCCCTGCTCGTTGCGCCGGTTCTGGTGGCGGTGGGCCTGGTGATCGGTGTCCGGATGGATCTGGTTTTCACCCCGTTCGAGGTGATGTCCCTGGCCATGGCCACGATCGTCACGGCGATCATAACCTTGGACGGGGAGTCCCATTGGTACGAGGGCGTGCAGTTGCTGGCGGTGTACGCCCTCATGGCCGCGGCGGCCTGGTTCATTTGACTTGCCGGGCACTGAGCCCTAAGTTCAAACGCTGTAAACTCTTACGAGAGGACACGGGTGCGCACTCGCCCGACCATTCTTTACTTCGGGCCGGTCGGGGAGGCAGTCCCCGAGCTGGTGCAGCAGTGGGCCGAGTCACGGAGCTTTCCCGTGCTCGTGCTCGACGATGCCGCCGAGGTCGAGGCGATCATCCTGCGCGGGCACCCCTGCCTGCTGTTCATTGCGGAATCCCGGAGCGGCCCGGCGTCGCTCAAGATGGTGCACGAGCTGAAGAGCGACGCCTTTGCCGCGATCATCCCGGTGCTCGTGCTCCTCAGCTCGCATGACCCTGACCAGATCATCGGCTGGTTCACGGCCGGCGCCGATGAGATCATCAGCGGGGTGTTCCCTCCGGCGGAGCAGCGGGCACGGCTCGATGCGATGCTGGTGCGCACCCAACGGGATGTCGGCGTCCACCCGTCCACGCGCATGCCCGGCACGAACGAGATCGAGCGGGAGATTCGCCGCCGGCTGGACTCCGGGATCGACTTCGCGGTCTGCTACGCCGATCTCGATCATTTCAAGGAGTTCAACGACCGGTACTCCTACTACGACGGGGACCGGGTCATCTTCATCCTTTCGCGCATCCTCCATGACGTGGTCAAGGGGCTCCTCGGGCCCAATGGATTCGTGGGACACATCGGGGGTGATGACTTCATCTTCGTGATCCCGGCCTCCGAGATCGCGCCGGTCTGCACGGAGATCCTCGACATCTTTGACACCTTGGTGCCGCTCCAGTACAACGAACAGGACAGCCGGGCCGGTTATTTTTTCGGGAAGGACCGGCGGGGCCAGTTGCACCGCGTGCCGCTGATGACGCTGTCCATCGGGATCGTGACGAACCGTGGCCGTTCCTTCGCCCACCCGGCGGAGGTGAGCGAGCTGGCCACCGAGATGAAAAGCTATGCCAAGACATTGCCCGGATCCGTGTACGTGGTGGACCGTCGCCATGGCCGTGATGGTGAGGAACGCGGCGGGGCGGGGAACCGGGCTGCGGGAGGAGAACGCCGGTGAATGTGACCTGTGGTAGCTGCCAGACCGTCTTTCGGGTGGACCCGGCAAAGGTACCGGCCTCCGGTGTGCGGGCACGGTGCTCGATCTGCGGTGGGATCTTCCGGGTCTCGGGTGCGGGCTCCGGGGCCACCCGGACGACTCCGGCCGCCCAAGTCCCCGGGCCGGTGGCCGACAGCCCGGTGCGGGCCGCGCATCCGGCGGCCCCCGCTTCACTCGCGGCTGCACCTCCACGCGCGGCGCCCGCGCCGCAGCCTCCGCCGCCCACCGCGCCAGCGCCAGCGCCAGTGCCCCAGTCTCCGCCAGCCGGTGCGGCCGCCCCACCCGTGCGCCGGGCGGTCAATCCGTTCCTGTCCCAGGACCCGAAGTCCAAGGCCCGACGGCTGGCCCGTGCGCTCGTTTCCGACATCGTGGTCTACCATCCGGAAAAGCGGCGTGACGGGTTGCGGAACGGAACCCTGAAGCTCCTCTTCGAGGAAGAGATCCAGAAGAGCTGGGAGGAGTACTCCGACCAGATCGGCCTGGAACTGGCCCAATCCACGCCGTATTTCCACGAGGCGCTCAACGAGATCCTCGCCGACGGCCAGCCGATCTTTCCCTGACGCACGCGGTACCGCCCCGATCGGTGGCGCCTCGCTTATATTTATGGATCACGGGCCGTCCTTCCGCCGCGGGCGGACGGACGGCCCGCCCGTTCATGTCCCAGGAGCCGTGATGTCCGACCTGACCGATCGCCTTGCTGACCTCCACCGCCGTGTCCTCGAACTCCGGGTGTTTCTTTGACCTGGACGGCAAGCGGGCGCGCCTGAACAACCTCGATGCCCAGCAGTCCGATCCGGCCTTCTGGGCAAAGGCCGAGCGGGCCCGCGAGTTGATGCAGGAGGTGAAGCTGCTCAAGGCGTGGTTGACGCCCGCCGAGCAGCTCGAGGCACGCCTCGGCGACGCACGGGAGATGGCGGAACTGCTGGCCGTCGAGCCTGATGCCACGATGCAGGCCGAGCTGGAGGCCGAGGTGGCGTCGCTGGAGCGGGCGATGGAGGCCTTCGAACTCCAGAGCATGCTCCAGGGACCCGACGACGGGGGGAACGCGATCCTCACGATCCACCCGGGGGCGGGGGGCACCGAGTCGCAGGACTGGGCCGAAATGCTGATGCGAATGTACCGGCGGTGGGCGGAGGACAAGGGATTCCGGATCTCGGTGCTGGACCTGCAACCCGGGGAAGAGGCGGGCATCAAGTCGGCCTCGCTGGAGATCGAGGGACAGTACGCCTACGGCTTCCTGAAGGCGGAGAAGGGGGTCCATCGCCTCGTCCGGATTTCGCCCTACGATTCCCAGGCGCGCCGTCACACCTCCTTCGCGTCGGTCTTCGTCTATCCCGACATCGACGACACGATCGAGGTGGACCTGCGGGAGGAGGACATCAAGATGGACGTCTTCCGTGCCTCGGGAGCCGGCGGCCAGCACATCAACAAGACCTCCTCGGCGGTGCGGCTGACCCACGTCCCCACGGGGCTCGTGGTGGCCTGCCAGCAGGAGCGGAGCCAGGGAAAGAACCGCGCCACGGCGATGAAGATGCTGCGCGCGGCGCTCTACCAGCGCAAGCTCGAGGAGCAGGAGGCGGCCAAGGCGGTGGTCGAGGCCACCAAGACGGACAACTCGTGGGGGAACCAGATCCGGTCGTACGTCTTTCAGCCGTACACCATGGTCAATGACCTGCGCACTGAACTCAAGCTGACGGATGTCCAAGCCGTCATGGAAGGCGACCTGGATCCCTTCATCCAGGCCTATCTCAAGCGCTTCGGGGGCCACGCCGCGTGACCGACACGACTGAACGGAATTATGTCGAGCAGGCCCGTCGCGACAAGCGTGCCGGCCTCGAGGCCATGGGGGTCAATCCCTTTGCCTACCGGTTCGACCGCACCCACACGGCCCGCGAGGCGGTGGACGCCTACGACGACGCGATGGGCGACGACGGACCGATGGTCTCGCTGGCCGGGCGGCTGGTGGCGATGCGCGCTCAGGGGAAGACGACCTTTGCCCATCTGGAAGACCCGAGCGGCCGCATCCAGCTCTACCTCAAGCAGGAGTTCCTCCCAGGAGAATATGACCTGGTCAAACTCCTCGACCTCGATGATCACGTGGGTGTGACGGGCATCCTCTTCCGGACCCGCACCGGTGAAGTGACCGTCCGGGCGATGGCGGTGTCCATCCTCTCCAAGTCGCTCCGCCCGCTCCCGCGCGGCAAGGTGCAGCAGACCGAGGACGGCACGGTCACCTACGGCGGCCTTCAGGACCCCGAGGTGCGGTACCGGCAGCGCTACGCCGACCTCGCGGTGCATCCGGATGTTCGCCGGATCTTCGAGACCCGCGCCGAGGTGATCCGGTGGATGCGGCGCTTCCTGGATGATCGCGGTTTCCTGGAGGTTGAGACCCCGATCCTCCAGCCGCTCTATGGCGGCGCCTCCGCGCGGCCGTTCATGACCCACCACAACGCGCTCGACATGCCGCTCTACCTCCGCATCGCCGATGAGCTGTACCTCAAGCGGCTGGTGGTCGGCGGGCTGGAGCGGGTGTACGAGATCGGCCATGATTTCCGGAACGAGGGGATGGATCGCACCCACAACCCCGAGTTCACCATGCTGGAGTGCTACCAGGCCTACGCCGACTACACCGACATGATGGAGCTGGTGGAGTCGATGGTGTCGGGGCTGGTGGAGCACCTGAGCGGGGGGCCAGGTGTCACCTTTAACGGGCAGGCGCTCGACTTCACGCCCCCCTGGCCACGGGTGGAGTTCGTCGGTGGGGTGCTGGAGCATGCCGGGATCGACGTGCTCTCGGCGACTGACGGCGAGATGCGTGCCCGGCTGGTGACGCATGGCATGGACGCGGACGAGGCGGCCACGCTCGCCGGGGCGCGCCTGATGGACGAACTCTTCAAGGAATTCCTCGAGCCGCGCCTGATCCAGCCGACCTTTGTCGTGGACTACCCGAAGCCACTCTCGCCTCTGGCCAAGATCCACCGCGCGGATCCCCGGCTGACCGAGCGCTTCGAGCTGTTCATCAATGGCAAGGAAGTGGCCAACGCCTTCAGTGAGCTGAACGACCCCGATGACCAGCGCGCCCGCTTCGAGGACCAGGCGACGCAACGCGCCGCCGGCGACGAGGAAACCCAGCCGCTCGACGAGGACTACCTGCGCGCCCTTGAGTACGGCATGCCGCCCACCGGCGGGCTCGGTCTTGGGGTGGACCGGCTCGTGATGGTGCTGACGGGACAGCCCTCGATCCGCGACGTGATCCTCTTCCCGGCGATGCGGCCGGAGGCCTGATGGCTGGCGCATCGGCACGCCGGGGTCTCCTCAGTTGGCCCACTCGGCTGGAGCGCCAGATCGCGCTCCGGTACCTCCGGGGTCGCCGCCGCTCGTACGCGCCTTCGCTGAACACCGTCATCGCCGTCGGGGGCATTGCGGTCGGGGTGGCGGCGCTGCTGGTGGTGCTTGGCGTCATGAACGGGTTGCGCGATGACCTGCGGGACCGGATCCTCGTGGGCAATCCCCACCTGCGCATCCTGGTGCACGGCACCTCCCTCCGCATGGATGACTGGGAACCCGCCCTGGGGGTCATTCGCCGCGACTCCGAGGTGATCGCGGCGGCGCCCGAGGTCATCACCAAGTCGATGGTGTACCGGGACCCCGATTATCCCGCCGTGGTGGACCTGGTGGGGATCGATCCTGACACCGGCGCCGTGGCGGTCACGTCCCTGGCCCAGCACCTGACCAGCGGCGACCTCTCCTTCACGACCACCCGCGACGATGTCGAGGGCGGGGTGATCCTGGGGTACCGGCTGGCGCAACGCCTCTCGGCGTTTCCCGGTGACGTGGTCACCTTCCTGGCCGCAACCTCCGCCCGCCCAAGCCGCGTGACCGGCACCATCACGCCACGCTACCTCCCCTACGAGGTGGTCGGTACCTTCGATACCGGGATGTACCAGTACGACGACGGATTTGCGGTCATGTCGCTCGAGCAGGCGCAATCGTTCGCCTCCCTCGGGGATGCCGTCACCGGGATCACGATCCGGGTCGTGGACCCGTGGCGGGCGCCCGAGGTTGGCGAGCGCCTCGTCGAGGAACTGGGGTACCCGTACCGCTCGCTCGACTGGCAGGCGCAGAACGAAGGGCTGTTCAGCGCCCTGAAGCTCGAGAAACTGGCCATGGGCGTGATCATCCTCTTCATCATGATCGTTGCCGCGTTCAACATCATCGGCACGCTGACGATGGTGGTGGCCGACCGGACCCGGGAGATCGGGATCCTGCAGGCCATGGGGCTCGACCGGGTGGCGATCAGCCGGATCTTCCTGGCCCAGGGCACGATCATGGGGCTGATCGGCACCTCGATCGGGGTGGCCCTCGGCCTCGGCCTCGGGTGGCTCATCGACTGGTCGGGCCTGATCCGCATCGACCCCGCCATCTACTTCATCGACCGGCTCCCGGTGCGGATGGAGGTGCTCGACCTGCTCATCGTCATCGTGGTGAGCCTCGGCGTGGCGGTCCTGGCGACGATCCATCCGTCCCGGAGTGCCGCGGCGCTCACTCCCGTGGACGCGATCCGGCACGAATGAGTGCTGCGCTCTCGGCGCGCGGGCTGCGCAAGGTGTATGTCGGCGGCGATGGCCGGCCCATCGAGGTCCTCGCGAGCGTGGACCTCGACGTGGCGCCGGGGGAGTTCGTGGCGGTCGTGGGCGAGAGCGGCAGTGGCAAGAGCACCCTCCTCCACCTCCTCGGCGCCCTCGACGCGCCGACCGCCGGCACGATCGCACTGCAGGGACGACGTTACGATGCGCTCGAGCCGCAGGAACTGGCTGAATTGCGCAACCGCTCGATTGGGTTCGTCTTCCAGTTCCACCACCTGCTGCGGGACTTTACGGCACTGGAAAACGTCATGCTGCCGCTGCAGATCGCGGGGACGGCGCCCGCCGCGGCGCGCCAGCGCGCCAGCCAGCTGCTCGAGGCAGTCGGGTTGTCGGGTCGGGTGACGCACCTGCCCAGCGCGCTCTCGGGCGGCGAGCAGCAGCGGGTGGCGGTGGCCAGGGCGCTGGCCACGTCACCGGCCGTTCTCCTGGCCGATGAACCGAGCGGGAACCTGGATCGTCCCACTGCCGAGCGATTGCACGACCTCCTGGCGTCCGTGACGCGTGAGTTCGGGGCGGCACTGGTCTGCGTGACCCACAACCCGCTCCTGGCCGCCCGCGCGGATCGGGTGCTGACGGTGGTGGACGGACGGCTGGCCATCCCCGAGGGCCTGGTGGGGCTGTCGTGAGCGACCTCTGCACCCAGTGCCATCAGCGCGAGGCGGTGATCCGGTTGACGCAGGTCCAGGAGGACCAGGTGGTTACGCTCCGCCTGTGCGAGCGGTGTGCCGCAGAGCGAGGGGTGGAAACCGGCGTCGGGCTTGGCGAGACGCCGCTGGGCGGATTCCTGGCGACCCTGGGCAACGTGGGGGCGGTGGTGGGGCCGGCCGCGGCCGGCGATGTCGAGACCTGTCCGGGCTGCGGCAGCACCCTGGATGATTTCCGGGTGACCGGGCGCCTGGGGTGTGCCGCCTGTTGGGATGCGTTTCCCGGGGCACTCGGTCCGCTGGTGCGACGGCTGCACGGCGCCACGCATCATGCGGGGGCAGGGTACGTCCCGCCAGGGCGGACGCCCGGGGACGTGGTGGGCGAGCGCCAGCGCCTCGAGGATCAACTGGCGCTGGCCGTGGCCACCGAGAACTTCGAACTGGCGGCCGAGCTGCGGGATCGACTCCGGGGGCTGGCGGATGGTTGACCTGGGGATGTTGCCGGATGGCGGGCTGGCGTGGCTCGATGCCAGCGGGGCGCAGGCGCACCTGGTCCTGTCCACCCGGATCCGGCTGGCGCGAAACCTCGCTGCCCACCGGTTTGCGAGCCGGGCGTCCGAGGCGGAGCGGGAGTCGGTCCTCCGCGAGGTCGAAGCCGCCGCCGCCGCGACGGTCACCCTGCGCCAGGCGCTCCGGATCCGCCTGGACACCCTGCCGAGCCTCGATCGGCGTTTGCTTCAGGAACGGCAGCTCGTGAGCAAGGAGCTGGCCGCCACGGAGCCTGGCGGGACGCCTCGGCGGGCGGCGGCGGTTCTGCTCCAGGAACGGGTGGGGGTGATGGTCAACGAGGAGGATCATCTCCGGATCCAGGGGATGATTTCCGGCCTGGAACCGGGCAAGCTCCACGAGCAGGTGCGACGGCTGGATACCGAACTGGGCCAAGGACTTGCCTTCGCTTTTCACCCGCGTTTCGGTTACCTTACCAGTTGCCCGACGAACGTCGGGACGGGGCTTCGGGCGTCGGTTCTGATCCACCTCCCGGGGCTCGTCCTGACCAAGGAGATCAACCGGGTGCTGCAGGGGCTCGCGCAGGTGGGACTGACCTACCGGGGCCTCCATGGCGAGGGCAGCGAGGTGGTCGGCAACTTCTTCCAGTTGTCGAACCAGACCACCCTCGGACAGTCCGAGAGCGAGTTGCTCGATCATCTCGGCCGGATCGTGGGCCAGGTCATCGCGCATGAGGAGAAGGCCCGGCAGATCCTGCTTCGGGACGCCCCCGGCATCCTGGAAGACAAGGTCTGGCGGGCCTTCGGGTTGCTGCGGCACGCGCGGGTGATGGGCTTTGAGGAGGCGATGAACCTGCTCAGCGGGGTCCGCCTGGGTGTGGGGCTCGGGCTGGTGCCGAACGTCGCCATGTATACGCTGAACCGCCTGCTGGTCGAGATCCAGCCGGCGCACCTCCTGGCTCGCGCCGGGGGGCCCGTGGACGAAAGCGAACTCCCGGTGCGCCGGGCGCGGCTCGTCCGAGACACACTTGATGCGGAGCAGCGGCGTCGATCCTGACGCCCGCTTCGCGGTTCCGGATCCCCGGCAGGATGACCGCACGATGAACGGCTACAATTTCACAGATCGCGTGCGCAAGGTGCTCCAGATTGCGCGTGAGGAGGCGGCCCGCCTTCATCACGAGTATGTCGGCACCGAGCATATTCTCCTCGGCCTCATTCGCGAAGGCGAAGGGGTCGCGGCGGCTGTTCTCCAGAACCTGAATGTGGACCTGGAGGAGATTCAGCAGAAGATCGAGGAAACGGTGAAGAAGGGGAAAGCCGCCGCGGCGCCTGGCCCCGACCTTCCCTATACCTCCCGGGCCAAGAAGGTCCTCGAGTTGGCGATGACCGAGGCGCGCGAACTCAACCACTCCTACGTCGGCACGGAGCACCTGCTCCTGGGTCTGCTGCGCGAGGAGAAGGGCATCGCCGCCCAGGTGCTGACTGATGCCGGGGTGAGCCTGGAGCAGGCGCGAGCTGAGACGCTCCGGTTGCTCGGCAGTGACCTGCCGCAGCCCGCGGCGTCTGGCGGGGCCCCGGCGCCCGCGGCTGCGCCGAAGTCCGAGAAGAAGTCGAAGACCCCCGCGCTCGACCACTTTTGCCGCGACCTCACCCTGCTCGCCGCCGAGGGCCAGCTCGACCCGACCATCGGTCGCGAGAAGGAAATCCAGCGGGTCATGGAGATCCTCGCGCGGCGGAAGAAGAACAACCCGGTGCTCATCGGGGAGCCTGGGGTCGGCAAGACCGCCATTGTCGAAGGCCTCGCCCTGCTCATTGCCAGCGGCCAGTGTCCCGATGTCCTCCGGGATCACCGGGTGCTGTCGCTGGACATGGCGGCGGTGATTGCCGGCACGAAATATCGCGGGCAGTTCGAGGAGCGCCTCAAGGCCGTGATGAACGAGATCGCGCAGAACAAGCAGATCATCCTGTTCATTGACGAGCTGCACACGCTGGTCGGGGCGGGCGCCGCGGAGGGCGCCATCGACGCCTCGAACATGCTCAAGCCCGCGCTGGCGCGCGGCGAGCTCCAGTGTGTCGGCGCCTCCACCCTGAACGAGTACCGCAAGTACATCGAAAAGGACGGCGCGCTGGAGCGTCGCTTCCAGGCCGTCGTGGTGGATCCGCCGAGCGTCGCGGAGACGATTGAGATCCTCAAGGGGCTGCGCAAGAAGTACGAGGACCATCACCGGGTGTCGATTCCCGACGAGACATTGGTGGCGGCGGCGGAGCTGGCCGAGCGCTACATCACCGACCGGTTCCTGCCGGACAAGGCGATTGACGTCATCGACGAGGCCGGCGCGCGGGCGCGGCTCGCCTCGCAGGCGCCCCCCGCCGCCCTCGGCGACCTGAAGGGTGACCTGGACCGGGTCAACACCGAGAAGGAAGATGCGGTGCGCGACCAGAATTTTGAGCGTGCCGCCTCGCTCCGCGACTCGGAGCGCGAGCTGCAGGGCCGGATCCGCACCGCCCAGGACGACTGGGAGCGGGAGCGCCAGACCCGCCGGCCGATCATCGACGAGGAGGCGGTGGCGTTCATCGTCTCGCGCTGGACGGGCATCCCCCTGACCCGGCTGCAGGAGGCGGAGACCGCCCGCCTGCTCCGGATGGAGGAGGAACTGCACGCCTCGGTGATCGGGCAGGACGAGGCGATCACGGCCGTCTCCCGGGCCATCCGGCGCTCGCGGGCGGGGCTCAAGGACCCCAAGCGCCCGATCGGATCGTTCATCTTCAGCGGCCCCACCGGTGTCGGCAAGACCGAGCTGGCGCGCTCGCTGGCCAAGTTCCTCTTCGCCGATCCCTCCGCCCTGATCCGGGTGGACATGTCGGAGTACATGGAAAAGTTCTCGGTTTCGCGGCTCATTGGCGCCCCCCCGGGCTATGTCGGCTACGAGGATTCCGGCACGCTGACCAAGTCGGTGCGGCGCAAGCCGTACTCGGTGGTGCTGCTCGACGAGATCGAGAAGGCGCACCCGGATGTCTTCAACATCCTCCTGCAGGTCCTCGATGAGGGGCACCTCACCGACAACTACGGGCGGATGATCGACTTCAAGAACACCGTGGTCATCATGACCTCGAATGTCGGCGCGCGCGACATCACCCAGTCCAAGACCCTGGGCTTCCACTCCGGGGATGGCGGGCCGCGCTCCTTCGAGAAGATCGCCGAGACGGTCAAGGAAGAAATCGGCCGCGTGTTCAATCCGGAGTTCCTGAACCGACTGGATGACGTGATCGTCTTTCACCCGCTGGACCGCAGCCACATCTCCCAGATTGTCGGCGTGCTGCTGAAGGAGGTCGTGTCGCGCCTGGGCGATGAGGTGAGCCTGACCCCGGCCGCGCTCGATTTCCTGGTGGAGAAGGGGTATGACCAGAACTACGGCGCCCGTCCGTTAAAGCGCGCCATCCAGCGGTACATCGAGGATCCGCTCAGCGAAAAGCTGCTGACCGGCGAGGTCGCCCGCGGCGACGAGATCGAGGTGGACCTGGCGCCGGAGGGCGACAAGTTCGTCTTCCGCGCCCTCACCGGGAGCCGCGCCTGACGGTGCCGGAGGGGCCCATTCGCAGTGCGCGCATTCCCCGCCGGACCTGGCTGCCTCCGCTTCCCGCAGTGAGGCTGGCCGGGCTCCTTGCGGTGGCACTGGCCACCTCGCCCCTGGCCGCCCAGACCCCGCCGACGCCGCTCGTGGACAGCATCGCGGTCCGGGGCGCCGAACGCAACACGCCCCAGAGCGTCATCACGCTGTCGGGCATCCAGCTCAACCAGACCATCAATTATCGCCAGGTGCAGCGCGCCATCCAGGCGCTGTTCGGCAGCGGCCAGTTTGACGACGTCCGGGTCCGCCAGGTGGACCTGGCGGGGCGCCTCATCATCGAGATCGAGGTGGTCGAGCGCCCCATCCTGGAGCGCTGGCTCATCCGCGGCGCGGAGCAGATCGACCCCAATGCGGTGCGCGGGCGGGTGAGCGTGCCCGAGGGCCGCCCGGTGGACCGGGCCGCCATCGCGCGCGCGCGGGGCGCCATCGACTCGATGTACAAGCGCCAGGGCTACTACGCGGCCCGGGTCGAGGTGCTCGAGACCACCAGCACGACCGGCGCGCTCCGGGTCACCTTCGACATCACCGAGGGCGGCCGCGTGGCGCTGAGCCAGGTGATCATCGAGGGGAACAACGCCTTTCCGGACAAGCAGGTGGTCTCGGCCATGTCATCCCGGCCTGAGGGATTCTGGTGGTTCCGCCGTGGCGAGTACGCCGAGGAAAAGGTGGAGGACGACATCCGGGAACGTCTGCCCTCCTGGTATGGGGACCGCGGGCATATCGACTTCCGGGTGATCGGGGACTCCCTCGTGGCGGACACCACGCCCGGCAAGGCGATCCTGGTCCTCCGGGTGGACGAGGGCACCGCCTATCAGGCGGGCACCTTTGCCATCAACGGCAACCGGCGTTTCTCGCTGGATGAACTCGGGGCCCTCTTTCCGTTTGGCGGGGAAACCGCCGTGGGGAGTGGCGTGCCCAGCGGCACCCCGTTCGACCGGAGTGCCTGGCTGGCGGCCACCGAGGCGGTCCGTGACCGGTACGCCAACAGTGGCTACATCTATGCCAGTGTGATGCCCGAGGAGGAGCGGCGGACCGCCCCGGACGGGACCCACTACGTGGACCTCCGCTGGACCATCGTCGAGGGACAACCCGCCTCGATCAACCGCATCGAGATTCTCGGCAACGAGATCACCCACGAGCGGGTCATTCGGGAGGCCATCGTCTTGTTTCCCGGCCAGCTCTTCAGCCGCGAAGCACTGATCCGATCGTACCGCAACGTGGCGAACCTCGGGTTCTTCGAGGAGCCGCTGCCGGTACCGGAGTTCCGCACCGCCGAAAACGGGGTGGATGTCGACATCATCTTCCGGGTGACCGAACGCCGGACGGGCAACATCAATTTCGGGGCGTCGCTGGGGCAGGGGACCGGCATCGGTGGGTTCATCGGGCTCGAGGAACCCAACCTGTTTGGCCGGGCCAAGCGCGGCCGCCTGCAGTGGCAGTTCGGGCGGAACATCAACGACTTCAACCTGAGCTACGCCGATCCCGCCATCCGGGAGGGCCGGATCTCGGGCACCCTGTCGCTCTTCAACTCCCAGCAGCGGTTTACGGTCGGGGATCTCGGGCGACGGCGCCAGCAGGGCGGCAGCCTGCAGTTCGGCTTCCCGCTCCTCGGGTCGCGCTACACCCGGATGTTCGCCAGCTACGGCTACCAGCGGATCCGTTTCACCGAAGGCTCCGAGGACCTGCGGGAGACCTTCCGCTGCAACAACTGTGTGCGGTCGTCCGTCTCGGCCACGCTGGCGCGGGATACCCGGGTTGGCATGCCGTTCCCGTTCGCGGGCTCATCCACGCGAATCACGGTCGAGGCCAACGGCGGCCTGCTCGGCGGGACGGGGAACTACCAGAAGCTCGACCTTGAAGGCAAGTGGTTCACCCCCCTGGGCACCCTGGGCGGCGGCGGCGATTTCGGCGGCGGCAGCAGCGTGGTGGTCGGATTCACGGCCAAGGCCGGGTTCATCGTTGGGGACGCGGGACCCTTCTTCACCGAGCTCTATTCCCTCGGGGGCGTGCAGTTCGGAATTCCGCTGCGCGGCTACCAGGAGTTCTCGATCACGCCCGACGGATTTGATCCGGGGGCCGCCGGTGGCTCCGCCAGCCCCTTCGCGTTCGGCAAGTCGTTCGCCGCGATGACCGGGGAACTCGGCCTGCGTGTGAGCCAGACCCTGTACCTGAACGTCTTTACTGACGCGGGCAACGTCTACCGGCGGGCACGGTACTTCAACCCGACCCGGATGTTCCGGAGCTTTGGCTTCGGCGTGGCCCTGGTCTCGCCCCTCGGGCCGATGGGGATAGACGTCGGATACGGCATTGACAAGGTGGACGGCTTCGGACGCCCGAATCCAGGCTGGCAGGCGCATTTCCGGCTCGGCAATTTCTTCTGACGCATGGCCACGAGGGCCTGCGGCGCTTCACCCGTGGAGGGGATGGACATGAGGGGAATGACACGCATCGTACCGCTGCTCGTGGCACTGGTCGCCGTGAGCCCGACCGTGGAGGTCGAGGCGCAGGGCACCCCTGGTGCAGCGCGGATCGGATATGTGAACGTTGGCGCGGCGCTCCGGAGCATGCCGGGATGGGCCGAGGCCGAGAGCACCTACACCCGGGAGTTCGAGGCGGTGCAGAAGGAACTGCAGGGGCTCCAGGCGTCGCTGGATTCCGCCGGGCAGGCCTTCCAGCAGCAGTCGGCGATGCTCTCGCCCACCAACCGAACGGCCCGCCAGCGGGAACTCGCCCAGCAGGAGGAACGGTTCCAGGGCCGGGTGCAGGAACTGCAACAGCAGATGGCACGGCGTGAGCAGGAGCTGCTCGACCCGATGCAGGACCGGCTCACCGCCATCATTGATGGCCTCCGGGCCGAGGGGAATTTCGCCGTGATCTTTGACATCGGGTCGCAGGCGGCCGGACTGATCGTCTCGATCGACCGGACCCTGGACATCACGCCCCGGGTCATCGAACGATTGCAGCAAGCCCCAGGCAACTGAGTCCGTGGCCCCAACCGCTCTGACCGCGCAGGCGGTCGCCGACCTGGTCGGCGGCCGCCTGTTGGGCAACGGTACCCAGGGGTTGACCGGGCTCGCCACGCTCGAGACGGCTGGCGAGGCCGACCTCTCGTTCCTGTCCGGCGCCCGGTACCTTCCGCACTTCCTCGCGAGCCGCGCGGGCTGCGTCCTGGTCCCCCCGGCCCACGCCGAGCAGGTGGGGGGGCCGGCGACCCGCATCGTGGTCGATCATCCCCAGCAGGCGTTCCAGGTCGTCGTGGGGCGGCTCCATGACCCCCCGGTCCGCGTCACCGGGGTGCACGCCACCGCCGTCATCGGGCCCGGGACTCAGCTCGGGGCAGACCTCGCCGTCGGCCCGCGGGTGGTCATTGGTCCCGGTTGCCGGCTCGGCGACCGGGTGACGCTGGGCCCCGGGGTGGTGCTCGAGGAGGGTGTCGAGCTGGGGAATGATGCCGTGATCGGTCCGCAGGTGACGATCTGCGCCGGAGCGGTGCTGGGAAACCGGGTGACGGTCAAGGCAGGGGCCGTCATCGGGGGGACCGGGTTCGGTTACATTTCGGGTGCGGAGGGGCACCAGCGGATCCCCCACATCGGGGGTTGCCGAGTCGGGGATGACGTGGACATTGGCGCCAACACCTGCATCGATCGGGGTTCGCTGGGAGACACGGTGATCGGCCGGGGCTGCAAGCTCGACAACCTGGTGCACGTGGCGCACAACGTCCGCCTGGGCGAGGATTGCCTGCTCATGGCCGGGGCGATGATCGCCGGGAGCACGCGGGTCGGGAATCGGGTCGTCCTGGCCGGCCAGTCGGGGATGGTCGGTCACCTGGAGATCGGGGATGACGTGCGGGTGGCGGCACAGGCCGGGGTGATTTCGTCCCTTGAGGCGGGCGAGGAAGTCAGCGGGTTTCCCGCGCGCCCGCACCGGGAGTTCATGCGCGCCGTCGCGGCGATGTACCGGCTGGCCCCGTTTGCCAGGCGGCTGGAATCCGTGGCCAAGGCTGATCCAGGTGCCTAGGCGTACGCTCGCCGGCTCGATGACCCGCAGCGGCCCCGGCCTGCACACCGGGGTGGAGACCACCGTCACGTGCCTGCCGGCGGAGAGCGGGACGGGCATCGTCTTCCGCCGCATGGACCTGCCCGGGACACCCGTGGTACGGGCCCGCCTCGATCAGGTGACGGCGACGGAACGGCGGACGGCGCTGGGGGCGGAACCGGTGACGATCCACACCGTGGAGCACCTGCTGGCGGCCGTCGCGTCCCTGGAACTCGACGACCTGGAGATCCAGCTCGACGGTCCGGAACCACCCATCCTTGACGGCTCATTCGAGCCATGGCGGGAAGGCCTCGCGGGGGCTTGCTGCGTCGAGGCGGCCGGGAGCCCGGAGCGCTACACGGTCACGCGCCCCTTCGCGGTGCGGGATGGCGATTCGGAGTACGCGGTGGAACCGGGGTCCGGGGCGCTGGAGCTTCGGGTGACCATCGAATGGGATCACCCGCTCATCGGGGTGCAACAGGGCCGCTGGACGATCTCCGCGGACACCTTTGCCCGTGAGCTCTCGGCCGCCCGCACCTTCGGCTTCGTACACGAGGTGGAGGAACTCCGGCGCCGCGGTCTCCTGCAGGGCGGCACGCTCGAGTCCGCCGTGGTGCTGGACGCGCATGACGTCGTCGGGGGAGCCCTGCGGTGGCCGGACGAATTTGTGCGACACAAGACAGGCGACATCCTCGGTGACCTGGCCCTGCTGGGTGGCCGGATCGAGGCGGTCATCACCGCCATCCGTCCCAGTCACCGGGGCAACATCGCCCTGGCCCGGGCCATTGAGCGCACCGCGCACCGGAGCGGCACCATGAGCATGGACATCACCAAGATTCTCGAGGTTATCCCCCACCGGTATCCTTTCCTGCTGGTGGATCGGATCGTGGAGATCATCGACAACCGCAAGATCGTCGGGCTCAAGAATGTCACCATCAATGAACCGTTCTTCCAGGGGCACTTTCCGGGGCATCCCATCATGCCAGGTGTCCTCATCGTCGAGTCGATGGCCCAGGTCGGCGGGTTCCTCCTGCTGGACTCCGTCGAGGATGTGCACCAGAAGGTGGTCTACTTCATGTCAATGGACGGGGTGAAGTTCCGCCGCCCGGTGGTCCCGGGCGACCAGCTTCGCCTGGAAGTGGAAATGCTCCAGTTCCGGGGCAAGACCTGCAAGATGCGGGGCGAGGCCTACGTCGACGGGCAGCTGGTCTGCGAGGCCGAGATGATGGCGCGCGTGGTGGATCGGTGAGCCGGATCCACCCCACGGCGTTGGTGGACCCGGGGGCGGAGCTCGGGGAAGGGGTACGGATTGGTCCGTTTGCGATCGTCGGGCCGGCGGTGCAGCTCGGCGATGAGGTTGAGGTCGGCCCGCGCGCGTCGGTCGTCCGCAATACCCGCCTGGCCGCCGGGGTGCGCGTGGGGGAAGGCAGCGTCATTGGCGGCGACCCCCAGGACCTGAAGTTCGCCGGGGAGGAGAGTTGGGTGGAGATCGGCCAGGGCACCGTGATCCGGGAGTACTCCACGGTCAACCGCGGTACCGCCGCCAGCGGCGTGACGCGGGTGGGCGACGGGTGCTTCCTGATGAGCTACGTGCACGTGGCCCACGATTGTCACCTGGGCCACGGCGTCATCATCGCCAACGGGACCCAGCTCGCGGGGCATGTCACCCTCGAGGATCGCGTCACCGTCTCCGGGCTCTGCGCCATTCATCAGTTCGTCAGCGTGGGAACCTTCGCCTTTCTCGGCGGCTGCAGTCGGGTCAGCCAGGACATCCCGCCGTACGTGAAGGCGGTCGGCAACCCCACCGAGCTGTTCGGCTTGAACGCCATCGGGCTGCAACGGGCCGGCATGCCGGCCGAGGCGATCACCGCGTTGAAGCGGGCCTACCGTCTCTTCTTCAACTCTGACCTCAACCTCGGGCAGGCCCGGGAACGGGCCGGCGACGAACTGCCAGACCTTCCGGAGGTCCGGCGGTTCGTGGAGTTCCTGGGGCGTTCCCGGCGCGGGGTCCCCGCGTGAGGGCTCCGCTGCCGATCGGGGTGATCGGGGTCGGGGCGCTGGGGCGGCACCATGCCCGCCACCTGGCCTCGGCGCATGGGTCCGAACTGGTGGGGGTGTTCGACACCGATCCGGTGCGCGCCGAGGAAGTGGCCGCGGCCTGCCGGACTCGAGCCTACCACGAGCTTGACGATCTGCTGGGCCGGGTCGAGGCGGTCACCGTGGCCGTGCCGACCTCGGCCCATGGCGCCGTCGGCCTCCAGGCCCTGGAGCGTGGCATTGCGGTCCTGATGGAAAAGCCGCTGGCGTCCTCGCTGGCGGAGGCGGACACCCTCATCGCCGCCGCCGCTGCACGAGGGATCCCCCTGCAGGTGGGCCACGTCGAGCGGTTCAACCGCGCACTGCGGGCGGCGCAGCCCTACCTGCAGGGCCCCCGTTACCTCGAAAGCACTCGTCTGGCGCCGTTCCAGCCGCGCGGGACGGATGTCGCCGTGGTCCTCGACCTGATGATCCACGACCTGGATCTGTTGCTGCACCTGATCGGCGGGTCCGCGGCCACCGATGTCCGGGCCAACGGGATCGCGGTGCTCAGTCCGCATGTGGACATGGCGGACGCCCGGGTGGAGTTCGCCAACGGCTCGGTGGCCAACGTCACGGCAAGCCGGATGGCCCGGGAACGGGTGCGGCGCCTGCGCCTCTTCCAGCCGGACGGGTATTTTTCCCTCGATCTCGGGTCGGGCCGGGGCGAGTTCATGCGGTTGCGCCCGGGATTCCAACCGGGAATGGCCTCGTCGCTGGACGACATCGTGGAACGGATTCCCCTCGAAGCCCCCGCGGCGGACGCCCTTGGTCTGGAACTGGCGAGTTTTGTGCAGGTTGTTCGAGGTGAACCGGGCGTGGTCGTGACCGGCGCGGAGGGTCGGGCGGCCCTGGCCCTGGCCGAGCAGGTGGCGGAGGCGATCCGCCGGAGTGCGTCCGTCCTGACGGGAGCCGGGTGAACGCAGGGACGGAGGCGCCGCGCATTTTCGTGAGCGCGGGCGAACCCTCCGGCGATCTCCACGGGGCCGCCCTGGTGGAATCGCTCCGCGACCGGTTTCCCGGCGTGCACCTCACCGGATTCGGCGGCCCACGGATGGCCGCCGCCGGGGTGGACCTGCGCTGGCGGATGGAGGGCTACACCGCGCTGGGCCTGATCGAGGTGGTGGGCAAGGTTCCCCGCCACTGGAGGTTGCTTCGCCGGATGCGCCGGCTGTTCAATGCGAGGGCGATTGACCTGGTGATTGTGGTGGACTATCCCGGGTTTCACCTGCGCGTGGCGGAGGCGGCGAAGGCGGCAGGGATCCCCGTCCTGTACTACGTGGCCCCGCAACTCTGGGCCTGGTGGCCGGGCCGCGCGCGGCGACTGGCGAGGGCGGTTGATGCCATGGCGGTGATTCTCCCCTTTGAGGCCGAGTTCTTCCGGACGGTCGGCATCACGGCGGAGTATGTGGGTCATCCCCTCAGCGAGACGCCGCGCCCCGCGCGCGCGGTGGCACGGCAGGTACTGGGGATTGGCCCCGACGCGAACGTCCTTGGCCTCTTTCCGGGAAGCCGGGAGGGGGAACTCCGCCGCCTCTGGCCCGCGTTTCGAGACGCAGGGCGCCGGCTGCTGGAGGCCGGGCGCTGCGAGCAGGTGCTCGTGGCGGGCACGGTGGAAGGTCAATACCCTGAGCCCGGGCCGGTGCAGGTGGTGCGCGGGCAGACCGCGGCTGTCCTTGCCGCGGCGGATGCCGGGCTCGTCAAGTCGGGGACGACCACGCTCGAGGCGGCGATGGCCGACCTGCCAATGGTCGTGGCGTATCGGGTGCACCCCATGACGGCCCGGCTGGCGCGTCGCATGCTGCGCGTCGAATGGTTGAGCCTCGTCAATCTCGTGGCCGACGGGCCGGTGGTTCCCGAGCTGTGGCAGGATGAGGTCACCGGGCAGGGGTTGGCACAGGCGGCATGGCCGCTGCTGGATGCAGCAGATCCCGTCACGATCGCCCAACGCGAGGGCCTTGAGATGGTTCGGGCCAATCTTGGCGGCGCCGGGGCGGCGGGGCGGGTCGCGGCGATGGCCGCGCGGCTCCTTGCGCGATGAGACTCCGGCTGTCACCGGACACCGCCGCCAGATGGCTCACCCCGGTCGTGCGGGCGCTCTGCGGGTCATGGCGCTTTGATGTCCGGGGCGCGGAACACTGGGCGCGTTCCCGGCGTGGGGACCGGCCGATCGTGTACCTGATGTGGCACGATGCGTTGCTGCCGCTGCTCTGGCACCACCGCGGGCTCGGGATTGCCATCGTGGTGAGCGAGGCCAGGGACGGGCAGTATCTGGCCGATTTTGCCACGAGGCTTGGCTACCGAACCGTGCGCGGCTCGAGCCGGAGGGGCGGGGTGCGGGCGCTGGTCGGCGCGGTGCGTCTCCTGGAGAATGGCGGCGCCGTGGCCTTCACCCCCGATGGGCCAACGGGGCCGAGGCGGACGTTGAAGCCGGGCTTCCTGACGGCGGCCCAGAAAACCGGGGCGCTGGTCGTGCCGGTCCACGCCGACGCCAGGTTCGCCCGGCGCCTGGGCTCGTGGGACCGCTTCCTGCTGCCGCTACCGGGTGCGCGGGTCCGGGTGGTGTTCGGGGCGCCGTTCGAGGTGGCCAGCGGTGGTGCGGGTCTGGAGGACGGACACCGGCGTGCGACTGAGGCGCTGGCGGCCCTGGTGGAGGAGGCGGCGGAATGAAGCGACGTGGTGACCGACACCGCCTGATCCGCTGGCTCTGGACGAGCCGTCGGATCGATGCCCGTGCAGCCCGTGCCGCGCTGCTCCCCGTCGCGCTGGTGTGGCGGGGGGGAATGTCCCTGCGATCACTGGGGTTCGCCCGCGGGTGGCTCACGGCCCACGACCTGCCGCTGCCCTCGGTGGCTGTCGGCAACCTGACGGTGGGGGGGTCCGGAAAGACCCCGATCGCGGGATGGATTGCACGTCACTACGTTTCTCAGGGCCTGACGCCCGGGATCCTCCTCCGGGGGTACGGTGGGGATGAGACACTCGTCCACCAGGAAGCAGTGCCGGAAGCCGTCGTGGTGCCGAATCCAGACCGGCGGGCGGGCGCCGAACAGGCCAGAGGCCGTGGGGCCCAGGTGCTGGTGCTGGACGACGCCTACCAGCGACAGGATGTGCGGCGGGACTTCAATATCGCCGTGGTGAGCGCCGAGACCTCGCGCGCCGTGCCGTGGCCACTCCCGGCAGGACCATGGCGGGAAGGGGTCGCCGCCCTGGATCGGGCTGATGCACTGGTCGTCACCCGTAAACGGGCCGACGCCGGCACGGCATTCGCATTGGCGCGGTCGCTGGCGGGCCGGGTCAGTGGCCCCGTGGCGGTCGTCCACCTCGGGGTGCGGGAATACCGTGGACTCCTCAGCGGGACGCTGGTGGCCAGCACGTCCCTGGAGGGCAAGCGGGTGGTGGCCGCCTCGGCGATCGCCGACCCCGACGCCTTCGTGGCCCAGACCAAGGCCACCGGTGCCCAGGTGCAGGTGGCCACGTGGAAGGACCACCACGACTACCGCGATGAGGATCTGGCCTGGCTGGCCCACGCGGCGCGTCGGGCCGACCATGTGGTGGTGACCTCGAAGGATGCGGTGAAGTTGCGCGATCGCTGGCCGGCCTCCGTGCCGGAGCCCCTGGTCGCGACGCTGGAACTGACGTGGGAGGAAGGACTCGACGGTCTGGTCGCCGGGCTCGACGCCGTCGTGGACGCTTTCATGCAACGCAGCATTACCTGAACCGGACATTCTGGAGCCGTCATGAGCAGTCCCGAAACTTCGCCGCATTCCAGCGTCATTCGTCCCGACAAGGACACCTTCCTCTCCGCGGAGAATCCCTTCGAGGAGATGATGGCGCGCTTTGATGATGCGGCCCGCCTGCTGAACCTCGAACCGGGGCTGTACAAGGTTCTCCGGAATGCCGAGAAACAGGTGATCGTCTCGGTGCCGGTCCTGATGGACAACGGGGAGGTCGAGGTCTACACCGGGATCCGGGTGCTCTACAACACGTCGCGCGGGCCGGGGAAGGGGGGCATCCGCTTCGACCCCGCCGTGAACCTGGATGAGGTCACGGCGCTGGCCGCATGGATGACCTGGAAGTGCGCCGTGGTCAACGTGCCCTTCGGGGGGGCGAAGGGCGGGGTGATCTGCGACCCCACCCACATGTCGGCGGGCGAACTCGAGCGGCTGACGCGACGGTACACCGCCAACATCATCGAGATGCTCGGCCCCGATTCCGATGTCCCCGCACCCGACGTGAACACCAACGAGCGGGTGATGGCCTGGATCATGGACACCTATTCCATGCACAAGCGGCACACGGTCACGGCGGTTGTCACCGGCAAGCCGGTGGAGATGGGTGGCTCCCTGGGGCGGCGGGAGGCGACGGGACGCGGGTGCATGATCGTGGCGCGGGAGGCGCTCCGGAAATTGGGCCGGCCAATCGAGGGCACCCGCGTGGCGATCCAGGGCTTCGGCAATGTCGGCTCCGTGACGGCCACGCTGATGGCCCGTGAGGGCATGAAGATCGTGGCCGTCAGCGACAAGGAGGGCGCGATCTACAATCCTGACGGGCTGGATGTTGCGGACGTGATCGCCCATGTGCGTCAGCATCGCTTCCTTCGCGCCTACCAGCAGGCGGAGCACATCACCAACGCCGAGCTGCTGACGCTCGATTGCGATGTGCTGGTACCCGCGGCATTGGAGAACGTCATCACCTCCAAGACCGCGCCCAGCATCCGCGCGGCCGTCATCGTGGAGGGTGCCAACGGTCCCACGACCGCCAAGGCCGATGCCATCCTGGCCGAGAAGGGCGTGCTGGTGGTGCCCGACATCCTGGCCAACGCCGGCGGCGTGACGGTCAGCTACTTCGAATGGGTCCAGGATCGCGGCGGGTACTTCTGGGACGAGGAGATGGTCAACCATCGCCTGGAACGGATCATGGTCGAATCGTTCGCCGCCGTGGCCGCCATGGCCGACAAGCACGGCGTGACCCTGCGCACCGCCGCCTACATGGTGGCCATTGACCGGGTCGCCTCGGTGCATCGCCTCCGTGGCATGTACGCGTGAGTCTTGCGGGTCACTCTTGTTGCCGTCGGCCGCCTGCGACCCGCCCTGCGTGAGGTGTGTGATGACTACGCCACGCGACTTTCCCGGTGGGTGGAGTTCCGTGAGGTGGAGGTCCGCGAGGCGGCGCGCGCCGGCCCCCCTCCGGTGCAGCGACAGCGGGAGTCCCGGGCGATCCGCGACGCACTCCCGGAGGGGGCGTTCGTGGTGCTGCTGGACATCGAGGGACAGGCGTGGAGCAGTGACGCAATGTCCGCCCAGCTGTCCCGCTGGCAAGCGACCGGTCGGCCGCTGGCCTTCGTGGTCGGTGGTGCCGAGGGAGTGGACGGGGACCTTCAGCGCGGGGCCCAGGTCCGCTGGAGTCTCGGCCCGGCCACGCTGCCCCACGAGCTGGCCCGGGTGGTGGCGCTCGAGCAAATCTATCGCGCCTTTACCATCCTGCACGGCCTCCCCTATCACAAGTCGAGCCGGGAATCACGCGCCTGATCCGCGGGTGACCCGGCCCGCATGGGCCGGTGCCCGCTGATGCGACTCCATCCGACGCCACTGGCAGGATCCATCCGGCGGCCGATCCGCCGTGAGGGTCCCGATCCGACCGGGCTCCGTGACGCGGTGGTGGCCGCCCCCGGCGTGGATCCAGCCCAGACGCTGTCGCCGGAGACCCTGCTCGTCACCACCGGCCAGCAGGCCGGGCTCTTCACCGGCCCCCTCTACACGATCTTCAAGGCGCTCTCGGCCGCCGCCCTCGCCCGCGTGCTGCAGGAACAGTTCGGCTGCCCGGTCAAGCCCCTGTTCTGGATCCCGGGGGACGACCATGATTTCGATGAGGTGGCCAGTGCCCGGTGGGTGACGGAGGAGGGCGCGCTGCGCAGCGTACGGCTGCCGCACCGCCCCCCTGATGCGGCGCTGCGACCCATGTGGCGCGAGCCGCTGGGCCCGGAAATAGCGAGCCTGCGCGAAGCACTGGTCGCGGCGTTGCCCGGATCCGTGCACCAGGCCTGGGTCGTGGAGTGGCTCGCGCGGCACTACCAGCCCGGTACGACCGTGGCCGGGGCCTACAGCCGGGCACTCGCCGAACTGCTCGCCCCCTACGGGGTGGCGTGCCTCGACAGCACCCACGAGGTGTTCAAGCGCGCGGCAGCCCCGTGGCTGCTCCGGGCGGCTCGCGAGGCCGGCCCGCTCGAGGAACTTCTCATCGCGGCCGCTGATCGGTTCCGCGCGCGTGGTGATGCCGTGCCGGTCGAGGTCGGGGATGGGGCAACACTGCTCTTCCTGGACGACCGGCACGGCCGGGACCGCCTGGTCCGGGACGGCGACGGCTTCCGCACCCGGCGGGGCGGGGACCGGTACTCGCTCGCGGACCTCGAGGCGATCGCCGCAGCCGAACCGACACGACTGTCGCCGAATGTGCTGCTCCGGCCGGTCCTGGAGAGCGCGGTGCTCCCCACCGTCGCCTATATCGGTGGCCCCGGGGAACTCCGGTACTTCGAGATGCTCCCCGGACTGTATCGCGCCCTGGGGGTCGTGCCCCAACAGCCGGTGCCGCGGTGGTCAGGGGCCATACTTGAGCCGCATGTGGAACGCCTGCTGGCGAAGTTCCGCACCACGCCAGAGGAGGTCAGCGGTCGGTTTGTCGAGCTGGAGCGGCGCATCATCCGCTCCCACCTTCCTCCCACCGTGCCGGAGCGGATTGCCGAGCTGCAGGAGACCGCCGATCGCCTGTATGCCGAACTCGAGGCTCCGCTGCGGGACATTGACCCCACGCTGGCCGGGCCGCTCGCGTCGTCGCACCGCCAGGCCGCGTGGGCAGCCCGCGACCTGGAGCGGAAGGCACTTTCGCGGCTGCGGGCTCGTGAACAGGTGGAACTTGCCCAGCTGCGACGCCTGCGAGGGGCGCTCTGCCCAGGCGGGACGGCCCAGGAACGCACCCTGACCATCGCGCCATTTCTGGCCCGGCATGGGCCGGGGCTGCTCGACGCGATTCACGACGAGGCCCTCCGGTGGTACCGCGGCGCCCTTGAGGGTGGAGCAGGACCCACCTAGACTCGGAGCATGTCCTTGCTCGGCTTGATCGTGCTGGTGGCGCTGATGATCCCTGTCGTGGCGATCCTTGCGGATTCGCCGATCGGCCGGGCCTTGGGGCGTCGGCTCGAGGGACCCGCGGATTCCCCACCAGCCCTGCTCGACCTGGCGAGGAAGGTGGAGCGCCTCGAAGGCGAGGTCGAGGACCTGCATGGCGCCCTGGAGGGCGTGCGGGAAGAGAACCAGTTCCTCCAGCGGCTCCTGGAAGAGCAGGCCGCCCGGCGAGCCACCCTGCCACCGCCTCCCAACCCCTGACCAGTCAGGGCGGCCGCGCCGCGCCCCTGGTCGCCGCGGGGATCCTGCTCAGCCGGATCTCCGGCCTGATCCGCCAGCGCGTCTTCGCGCACTACCTCGGTCTGGGCGACGCCGCCGACGCGCTCTCAGCCGCATTTCGCATCCCCAACCTCCTCCAGAACCTCCTCGGCGAGGGCGCGCTGTCGGCGGCCTTCATCCCGGTGTACGCGCGCCTCCGGGCCCAGGGGCGCGATCAGGACGCCCGCGCGGTGGCACGCGCGGTCCTGGCGGTGCTCGCCCTCGTCACGGCCATCGTGGTGCTCCTGGGGGTGCTGACGGCGCCATGGCTGGTGGATGTTCTGGCGCCCGGCTTCGCGGGTGACAAGCGGGAGCTGACCATCCAGCTGGTCCGCATCCTCTTCCCTGGTGTCGGCGTCCTGGTGCTCTCCGCCTGGTGCCTGGGTGTACTCAACAGCCATGGCCGTTTTCTGTTGAGCTACAGCGCCCCGGTGGCCTGGAACCTGGTCATCATCGGCGCGGCGCTCGCGGCCGGCGCCAGCCGGGCACCCGGGGAACTGGTCGTGGTCATCGCCTGGGCTGCGGTGGCCGGCAGCCTCCTCCAACTCGCCGTGCAGCTGCCGGGCGTCCGACGCGTGCTGGATGTCCCGGGGGTGGCCGGTGCGCCGGCGGCCCCGGCGGAGGGCGTCCGGCTGGTGGCGCGCAACTTTGGCCCCTCCGTCCTCAGCCGCGGTGTCCTCCAGATCAGCGCCTGGGTGGACATGCTGATTGCCACCCTGCTCGGCTCAGGGGCCGCTGCGGCGCTGGCCACCGCGCAAATGATCAGCACCCTGCCGGTGAGCCTCTTCGGGATGTCGATCTCCGCCGCGGAGCTCCCGGCCATGTCCGCCCGAACCGGGGCGCTCGAGCCGGAGGGGGAGTTGCGCGAGCGGCTGGAGAACGGCTGGCGCAGGATTGCCTACTTTGTGGTGCCCTCCGCCGCGGCGTTCCTGGCGCTGGGTCACGTCCTGGCGGGAACGCTCTTCCAGAGCGGCGCCTTTACCGCCGCCGACAGCACCTACATCTGGGTCATCCTCTCCGGGGCCGCCGTGGGTCTGCTCGCCACCACGCTGGCGCGCCTGGCGAGTTCCACCTTTCACGCGCTCGGGGACACGCGCACGCCATTCCGGTTTGCCGCCTTGCGCATGGCCATCGGGGTGTCGCTCGGGGTCCTCTTTGCGCTGGTGCTGCCCTCGCGGCTCGGGCTGGATCCCCGGTACGGCGTGGCTGGCCTCCCGCTCGCGGGCGGCATTGCTGGCTGGGTGGAGTTCGGCCTGTTGCGGCGCGCGCTGGCCCGCCGGATCGGCCCGGTGCAGGTGGGGGCCGGGCGAATCCTGGTCCTCTGGGGTGCCGCCGGGGTGGCCGCGCTCCTGGCGTGGCTGCCGCTGCTCGGTGGCGTCATGAATTGGAGCCCACTGCTCGGCGGCGGCCTCGTGCTGCTGCTGTTCGGGACCAGCTACCTCGGCCTGACCTGGCTGCTGGGCGTGCCCGAGGCACGAGCGCTGGCCCGTTGGGGCAGGCGTCATGGCTGACGAGCGTCTGCAGCGCACGATTGACGCGCTGCCCGATGGTCCAGGTGTGTACCTCTGGAAGGACCGGGCGGGCAAGGTGCTGTACGTTGGCAAGGCGAAGAGCCTGCGGAGCCGGGTGCGCAGTTACCTGACGTCGGATCACGTGGACAGTCCCAAGAACCAGTTGCTGGTGCGACTCCTTGCGGACCTGGAAACCATCGTGGTCGGCAGCGACGCGGAAGCGCTCCTCCTTGAGAACAACCTGATCAAGGAATACCAGCCGAAGTTCAATGTCAGCCTCAAGGACGACAAGAGTTATCCCTCCATCGCCGTGACGGTCCGTGAGCCGTTCCCGCGCGTGCTGGTCACCCGACGGCGCGACCTGGCCGGCGCCCGGTACTTCGGGCCGTTCACCGACGTCGCGGAGATGCGGCGGGCGCTCGGGCTGGTGCGCCGGATGTTCACGGTGCGCAGCTGCCATGATGATCTCCCGCGGGAGCGACGGGAGCGGCCCTGCCTCGACTGGCACATCGGTCGCTGCCTGGCGCCCTGCGTGGGGCGGCAGTCGGAGGCGTCCTACCGGGCGATGATCGATGAGGTCCTGGCCTTCCTCGAGGGCAAGACGGTGGACCTGCGCGCGCGGGTGCGCGCGCTGATGCTCGAGGCGAGCGCCCGCGAGGACTTCGAGCGGGCTCGTGAACTGCGCGACACGCTGAAGTGGCTGGATCACCTTGATGCACCCGGCACGGTGGAGGTCACCGGCACCGGCGACGCCGACGTCATCGGCTATGCGCGCGATGGTGACGATGCGATCGGCGTCCTGTTTCGTGTCCGGGAGGGTCGCGTCGTCCTGAGGGAACACCGGTTCCTGGACAACCTCGAGGAAGAGCCCGATGCTTCGGTGCTGGCCGCCTTCCTGATGCAGTATTACCTCCCCGCCGAGGGCCGCGCCCGCCGGCTGGTCTTGCCGTTCACGCCGGAGGACGAGGCGGAGATGCAGACACTGTTGCCGGGAGTCGCCGTCCAGGTACCGCTTCGCGGCACGGCGGGGCGGTGGCGGGAACTTGCCGACCAGAATGCGCGGCACCTGCTCGAGAGCCTGCGCCTTGAATCGTTCGAGACGGAGGAGCGGGCTGATGATCCTGTCTATGCCCTGGGACGGGACTTGGGCCTGCAGGTCATCCCGAGAATGCTGGTCTGCGTCGACATCTCCACGAACCAGGGCAGGGACACCGTCGGCTCGCTCGTGTGCTTTGAGGCCGGGCGGCCGCGGAAGGCGGAGTACCGCAAGTTCAAAATCAAGGGACTCGCCCAGCAGGATGATTACGCCGCCATTCACGAGGTCGTGACCCGCTACCTTTCCCGCCGACTCGCAGAGGACAAGCCCCTGCCGGACCTGATGGTCATTGATGGGGGCAGGGGCCAGCTCAACGCGGCGCTCGAGGCCGCCGTATCGCTCGGGTTGCCCGAGCTGCCCATCGTCAGCCTCGCCAAGCGGGAAGAGGTGGTGTTTCTCCCCGGCCGGCCGGAGCCACTGCGGCTGCCGCGTCGGAGCCCCTCGCTGCGGCTGCTGCAGCGGGCGCGGGATGAGGCCCACCGGTTCGGGCTCGCCTACAGTCGCCTGCGTCGCACCCGGCGGACCATCACCTCCGAGCTGCTGGATGTGCCCGGGGTCGGCCCCGCGCGACGCCGTGCGTTGCTGGAACGGTTCGGCAGCCTGTCTGGCGTTCGCTCGGCCACGATCGCCGAAGTGGCATCGGTACCCGGATTTTCCACCATACTGGCCGAACGGGTGATGGCCCATATCAACCCTGTACCCTGAACCGCGCTTCACCGTGTTTTTTGTACCGTCCCTCTACCCGGAAGCGACTGCGTGACACTGCTCGACTGGATGCTCAGCTGTTCCGAATGTGGCCTGGTTGCCCCGCCGGATGGCCTGCCCACCGTGTGCACATGCGGCCGGCCCTGGCTGGTCCGATATCCCGAGCGGACCTTCTCACTCGCCGAACGCGATGGTGGCGGGGTCGGTCACGGCATGTGGCGCTACCGTGGCCTGATGCCCCTCGCCCGAAACGAAGAACCGGTCACGCTCGGCGAGGGTGATACCCCGCTGCTGTCGACTCCCCGGCTGGCGGCCGCACTGGGCTGTGAACACCTCTGGGTCAAGGACGAGGGGGGAAATCCGACCGGGTCTTTCAAGGCGCGAGGTCTCGCGGCGGCTGTGACCAGGGCAGTGGCCGGAGGCGCCACGCAGTTCACGCTGCCGACGGCCGGGAATGCCGGAGTCGCCGCCGCGGCCTACGGGGCGCGGGCGGGAATCCCGGTCCGAATCTACGCACCGGCCACGACCCCGCGCACCATCCTCGACCAGATCCTCCTCACGGGCGGGGAGCTGGTGTTGCTCGATGGTCACATCGGAGACTGTGGCAAGGCCAGTCGGGCGTTTGCGGCCGAGTCAGGGGCGTTCGACTTGTCCACCCTCCGCGAACCGTACCGGATCGAAGGGAAGAAGACCCTTGGCATCGAGCTCGCCGAGCAGCTGGGTTGGACGGTGCCGGACGTGGTCTTGTATCCAACCGGCGGGGGCACGGGGTTGATCGGCATGTGGAAGGTGTTTCAGGAACTGCGGGATGCGGGATGGATCAGCGGACCGTTGCCCCGTATGTATGCCATCCAGGCTGACGGGTGCGCCCCGGTCGTCCGGGCGTTCGAGGCCGGCCAGGACAGCTGTGAACCCTGGGCCGACCCGTGGACCGTGGCGAGTGGGTTGCGGGTTCCGGGGCCGCTGGGCGACCGCCTGATCCTCCGGGCCTTGCGGGAAAGCGGGGGCGGGGCGGTCGCCGTGAGTGACGAGGCGCTGACCCGCGACGCGAAGCTGGGCGCCACGGCGGAGGGCCTGGACCTGGCACCCGAGGGTGGCGCGGTGGTGGCAGGCCTGCGGCGGCTGCTGGCCAGCGGGCTCGTGTCCGCCGATGAACATGTGGTGCTCTTCAACACCGGCGCGGGCTGGCTGTATCGTGAGCCCGGGCAGTTGCCTCCCGTATGATCTGGTACGATATTTCAAGTCTATGTCCCGACGGCATTTCCGGGCGCACGGTGGCCCGGCGTCAGGGTTGGGGGATAACCTTCCCGTTGATGCCCGGAGCACGCGCGTGCAGGAATACACCCCTGCGGGCGTCTCCTGCAGTTGTGACGCGCAGTCGGCCCGTCCGGCACCCGGCCGCCGGGCCCAGGATTAGAGACAAGGAGCAGGAATGATCAAGTCGTTTGCCACGGGTGCTGGCTTGGCCCTCGTCCTGGTTGCCCCGGCGCTCGCCCAGCAGCCAGCCGTAGTGGACGCGCGCGTGGCGGCCTCGATGGTCGGCCAGTTCGCGCCGCCCCTCTGCCCGATGCGCAAGGACAGCCGGCTCACCAACATTGAGCGGGCGCTGAAGAGCTATGCCGAGGAGCGGGATCCCGCTCGCCGGGATCGGGCGCTTGCGGACGCGGATCGGCTCGTCCGGGAGGCGATGGCCGCCGACCCGAACAATGGGGCGGTGTGGTACTTCCTCGGCCGCTACCATCTGGCCCGAGGGGACATGGCCGGGCTGGATTCCGCCTGGAGCCGGGCCGAGCAGGCGCTGCCCGATTGTGATGTGGACATGACCACCTATCGCCAGAACGCCTGGGCCACCCTGACCAACGCCGGGATCGAGTTCCAGAACGCGGGTCAGGAAGATTCGGCCAAGGTCGCGTACCTCGGGGCCACACGGGCCTACGCCGGGCTGCCGCATGCCTTCATGAACCTTGGCGTTCTCTACGCCAACGCGGGCAGCAATGACAGCGCCGCCACCTACTTTGCGGCTGCCGTGCGTTCCACCGAGGGCGACTCGACCCTGGTCGAGGAACGCAGCGCGCTGCTCCTCAACCTCGGCACCATCTACCAGCGCCTCGGTGACCATCGCAATGCGCTCAACACCTTCGGGGAGTACGTCCGAGGGAACCCCGATGATGACAATGTCCTCCGGCAGGTCTCGATATCCTACCGGGCGCTTGACATGGTGGACAGCGCGGAGGCCGTGGAGGGCAAGCTGCTCGCCGCACTGAGCGAGATGAATCTGGACGACCTGGACGGGCAGGACCTGCTGGCGGTGGGCGTGGGGCTCTTCCAGGCCGAGCAGTATGCCCGCGCCGCGGATGTCTTCCGCCGGGCGGTCGTGCTCAACCCGTTTGATCGGGATGCACTCTACAACCTCGCCAACTCGTACCTCGCGCTCGAGGACGGCCCGCAGCTTCTGAGCGCGTCCGAGCAGCTCCGCGCCATGGAGCCAATGAGCGAGGACGTCCTCCGCCTTCAGGGACAGGCGCTGCGCCTGGTCGGGGGCCGGGAACCGGAATTGATCGCGGTCGCCGAGACCCTGGTGGGCCTGCCCGTGTCGGTCGAGGTGAGCCGGGTGTCGTACACGGCCACCGAGGGGCGCATCGCCGGTACACTCCTGGGCCGGGCGGCGCTCACCCCAGGGGGCCAAGCGATTCCCCCGGCACCCCTTGCGCTGGTGTTCGAGTTCCTGGATATCCAGGGGAATGTGATCGGGACTGGCACGGTGGAGGTACCTGCTCTGACGGACGGCCAGGAGCATCCGCTTTCGTTGGCGACACCGGTTACCCGCAGCGTCGCCGGCTGGCGCTACCGCAAGCAGTAGCCCGCTTGACTTGTGACCCGGAGGATCCGAGATTCTCCGGGCATTGCGGGAGTAGCTCAGTTGGTAGAGCTCCAGCTTCCCAAGCTGGCTGTCGCGGGTTCGAGTCCCGTCTCCCGCTCTGGATCTGACGTGCTGCGCCCCGGGGGGTTCGCCTCCCGGGGCGCAGCGTCGTATCGGGTATAATGGCACGCCGCCCCGGGAGAGGCTCCCGAGGCGGCGTGGTGAGAGGAACGGTCCGGGGTGGGCCGGCCGGGCAGTCGCCCGGCCGGCTCGCCCCGTTACGAGGGGTCGAGAATCTTCGCGATCTGGGCCCGGGCATGATCGATGTGGGCACGGGTCTCGCGGTTGCCCGCGCGGGCCGCGGCAGCCTGCAACTGCCGGTCCAGGGCCACCACCTCACTGCGCATCAGGGCCCGGACATCACTGGTGGCCCGGGCGGGGCCAAGCTGCCCGGCGAATGCAGCTGGGAAGCCCGCCGGTAGCGTGAAGGGCGGGGGGTTGATCTTGGCGTTGGCGGTGACGAGGTAGGCCCGCTGGAGTTCCCGGCGGAGCGGCTCGACCACCACGCTGGAACGCCCAAGTTCACTCCAGATGCCGGCGCGCAGGTCACTCAGCATCTCCGCCAGTGGGTAGACGCCGGTCCGGTTGCGCTCGATCGCCTCGAACTCGATCAGCCGCTCCATGCGCCGGTCGTTCAGGATCAGATTCATGACCCCTGCCTGGGCGGAATGGATCCGGCGGACGCCGCCCTCCACCTCGATCCGGTTCAGGATGTCCGGCACGATGAGGTAGGTCGGGGTGGCAAACGCCTCGCGCACCAGGAACTGCATCGCCTCCCGCTGGCGCGCGCCGGACATCGGGCGGAAGCGCACCCCATCCTGCCCGGCATACTTCTCCTGGGCCTCCGTCCCGCCGATGGCGTTCACGACATGACGCAGTTCGGTGGCCCACTGGCCCACCAGTCGGCCGTACAGCAGGGAGAGATCGTCGTAGTTCTGGCCCGGCTTCGCCCCCGCTTCCATCACCAGGGGCACGATCTGGCGGATGCTGCGCAGCCCCCAGCCCGTGGCTTTCACCGGGTCCGCGTCACCGACCGCCTCGCTGTGGTCACCCGGGTCGCTCCCGCCGGATCCGCTGACGTTGAAGCGGTACCAGGGTGTCACGTCCTGTTCCCGCGCCCACCGGTCCAGGGTCGGCAGTTCCTCGTCCGCCGTCCGGGCGCCAGGAATGGGAGCGTACCCCCAGTGCGTCGCCCACTTGTCGTACGGGCCGATGATCGGCAGCAGGCTATCGACGGGGATGCCGTCTTCCGGCTGGGCGGTGTAGTTGAATCGCGAATAGTCCATCAACGTGGGGGTGTGCCCCATGCGGGAGATCCAGCTGCGGCTGCGCACACTGTCCACCGGGTAGGTGGAGCTGGCCTTCTGGTTGTGCTGGAAGCCGAGCGTGTGCCCCACCTCATGCGCCACCACATACTGGACCAGCTGACCCATCAGGTCATCGGGGTAGGGCCACATGCGGGCCCGCGGGTCCAGGTGGCCGACCTGGGTGAAGTACCACGATCGCTGGAGGTTCATGATGTTGTGATACATGTACACATCGGCCTCGATGATCTCACCGGAGCGCGGATCGTTCACATGCGGGCCCTGGGCATTCTCCGTGGTCGAGGGGAACCAGCGGATCACCGAGTAGCGGGCATCTTCCGCCGACCAGTCGGGGTCCTCCGCCGGGGTCGGCGCATCCTTCGCCAGGATCGCATTGCGGAACCCGGCGGCCTCGAAGGCCGGCTGCCACTGCTCGATGCCCGCCTTGACGTAGGGTACCAACCAGGTGGGAGTGGCGGGATCCACGTAGTAGACGATCGGCTTGACCGGCTCGGAGATCGCCGCGCCCGGCTCCTTCTTCTCCAGCCGGTAGCGGGTGATGAATGTGCGGGTCTGGGAGCGCTGTTCCGGGCGGCTGAAGTCGATCATGCTGGTGGAGAAATAGCCGACACGGCTGTCGAACAGCCGCGGCATCATCGGGATATCCGGCAACTTCACCATGCTCCAGTGCATGACCAGCGACGTCGTGCCCACCGCGGCCCCGCCGGGCGCGGCGGCGGCGGCCGGAGACGGCGCAGCGGTCAGCAGGGCCCGGACCTCGACGTTGATCGGGTAGGCGGCCACCCGCTCAATGAACGACCGCGCCTGGTCAGGCACGCCGCGGAGACTGGTCCCCGGCCCGAGCTCGGGTGGCGGCGCGGTGAAAAGCCGGGATACGTCGATCACCGCCGCACTGTCGGCACCGAAGGCCTCGATGTTGAAGGCCCCCAACACGGGGGCGAAGTTCGAGCTGGCGACTGCCTCCGCCATCGGGTGTCCGGGCTCGGCAAAGGTCGCGTAGGAGACCCCCCGGAGCAGCACTCGGTTCCCCCGCCGCTCCCAGCGGACCACCCGGCGCTGCCCGACCTGCTGGCCACCGTAGGGGCCCCCCGCATTCGCCCCGACCGGGGCCATGGCGATCCGGGGCACGACCAGGATGTCCTTGCCGTAAACCGTCGTCGGGATTTCAAAAAGCAACCGACTGCCGATGAGGTGACTGCGCCAGAGTCCCTCCCGCGACTGCGCTGCGGCTGTCACAACCTGACGGTAGGCGCGCGGCGAGGGCTCGCCGGCGGTCCCACCAGGTCCCTGGGTGGGTGGGGTCGTCCGGCCGGGTGTGCCCGCCGTGTCACCAGGCGCGCGATCGGTGGGCGTGGCGGTGCGGGGAGTGGGCTGGCCTGGCGGTGAGGACGCGGCTGGGGAACACGCGGCCAGCGCGAGGCTGAGGCCGAGGGCCGTCAGACGGTTGCACGTCGCGACCATGGGGACTTTTCCTTGGGTTCAGGGTGACGGACCAGCAGGGAAGTTGTGTGGGAACGCCTCGCCTGGGTAGCGGCGGTCAGGCGGACCTATCAAGATACGCGCTGCCGTGGTGATTCGTGGAGCCACGGGGGGCTCCCGGTGGCCCTACTCGGCCTGGCCTGCCGCTGCGAGGGCGCCCCCGAACTTCAGGTAAGCCGTGATCAGCCGTTCCAACCGCTCTTGCCGGCTTGCTTCCACCAGTGTCCCGTCTTCGTTGAAGGCGGTCTTGCCGATCGGGAGGACATACATGTCCGGCAACAGGGCCACGCCGAGTACTTCCAGCGGGATGCGAAGCTGCCAGAGCCCCCGGATCCCCCCGAAGGCCCCATCGGAGACGGCCATCAGCATCCCGCTTCGGCCGCGCCAGGGCAGGGGCTTCAGCCGCGAGACCCAGTCAATGGTGTTCTTCAGCGTCCCCGGGAGGCTGGAGTTGTACTCCGGGGATGACAACAGGATGCCGTCGACCTGGTTGAGGTGCTTCCCCAGGCGCACCGCGCCGAGGGGAACGCCCTCGGCCGCTTCGAGGTCCGCGTCGTAGTTTGGACAGGCGAACTCAGCGAAATCGGCAACTTCCACGTCGGCACCGCCCTCCGCCGCCAACCGGGCGGCAAGGCTTAGCAGCCGCCGGTTGAGAGAGGTTTTCTTCAGGGACGCCGCAAAGGCCAGGATCCGCATGCCATCTCCTCGTGAAACCAGGTGAGGTGTAGTGGTGTAACCCTTGATAAAGTAGCGTGATATGACGATCTTGTGAGAAGGCGCTGGAGGTCGTTCCCCGGCGTACCCCCGGGTCGGTGGAGTCATGATCAAAGTAACCGCAGTCGAACCAGAATCGATCGCCGCAGAGCTCGGCCTGCTGCCGGGTACGGAGCTCCTCTCCGTGGACGGCCGGGAGCTCGATGATTTCCTCGATTGGGAGTTCCTGACGGCCGAGGATGAATTTCTCCTGCATGTGCGCCAGCCCACGGGAGAGGAGATCGAGTTCGAGATCGAACGCCCGGCCGGCGAACCACTCGGCGTCGCCCTCGAGCCCCCCCGGATTCGGCGCTGCGCCAACCGCTGCGACTTCTGCTTCGTGGATGGCCTCCCGGACGGCTTGCGAGATGTCCTCTACATCCGCGATGACGACTACCGGCTCTCCTTTCGGTACGGCAATTTCGCGACACTCACCAACCTCAAGCCGCGGGACACCGAACGCATCATTGAGTACCGGCTGTCGCCACTCTATGTCTCGGTACACGCCACGGACCCGGTGGTTCGCCGCTACCTGCTGCGCAACCCGACGGCGCCCGAGATTCTCCCCCAGCTGCGGGAGTTCGCCCGGCACGGCATCCAGTTTCATACCCAGGTGGTCATGTCACCCGGTGTCAACGATGGGGACGTGCTGGAACAGACGCTGACCGACCTGTGGGGATTCGGTGAGGCGGTCCTGGATGTCTCCGTGGTTCCCGTGGGACTCACCGAGTTCAGCAAGCATCACCTGGTTCGCGAGCCGACACAGGATGAGTGCCGGCGTGCCGTGGCCCAGCTGGAGGGGTGGTGGCCGCGCGCCAACGCGGAACGCGGGTGGGCCTGGGCGCTGGGCGCCGATGAGCTCTATCTCCGCGCCGACCTGCCGCTGCCGCCACCGGAGGTGTACGGCGGGTTCGACCAGACCGAGAACGGGGTTGGCTCCGTCCGCTTCCTCCAGCAGCAGATTGCCGGGGCAGGCGCCGAGCTGGCCGACTGGGCTGGCAAACGGATCGGTGTGCTGACGGGCAGCTCGATGGGCGCGTTGATGCCGCAGGTACTCGAGCCACTCGAGCGTGCCACGGGAGCCACCTTTGAGTTGCTGGTGGTCGAGAATACCCTGTTCGGCTCCAGCGTCACCACGGCGGGGTTGTTGCCCGGTGCCGCCTTTCTCGAGGCGCTTCGCGAGCGCCGAGACCTCGACCTCGCCCTGCTCCCGGGTGAGTCCCTCAATGATGACGGGCTGTTCATGGATTCGATGCGCGCCACCGATCTTGCCGCCCAGGTGCCGGTGGAACTGCGATTCTCGAAGACCTTTGTGGACGCGCTGGACGCGGTGGCGGCCTGATGAAACCGACTGTCGCGATCGTCGGTCGGCCCAACGTCGGCAAGTCTACGCTCTTCAACCGGCTCATTGGCGGCCGGCCTGCCATTGTCTCCGATCAGGCCGGCACGACCCGCGACCGCCATTTCGGGGACGCCGAGTGGGCGGGGCGGTCCTTCTTCCTGGTGGACACTGGCGGCCTGGTGCCCGATTCGGACGAGGCCATGGACAAGGCGATCCGGCGGCAGGTGGATCTGGCATTGGAGGAATCCGACCTCGTCCTGCTGGTCGTGGATGGACGGGATGGGCTCAACCCGGTGGATCGTGCCATCGCCGATCACTTGCGGAAACAGGGCAAGCCGGTCGTGGTGGCCGTCAACAAGCTCGATGACCTGCCGGCCAGCACCGGCCAGTACGCCTTCTACGAGCTTGGCCTGGGTGACCCCTTCCCGGTGTCGGCCGCCGTGGGGAAATCGAGTGGTGACCTGCTCGATGCCATCGTGGAGCGGCTGCCGCCGGAGGGCGAGGGCGAGCACATCCCGGACATCAAGGTGGCCATCGTTGGCCGCCCGAACGCCGGCAAGTCATCCCTGGCCAACAAGCTGCTGGGGGAGGACCGCTTCGTCGTAAGCGCCGTTGCCGGAACGACGCGGGATGCCACCGACTCCTTCCTTCGGTACCACGAGCATACCCTCCGCTTCATTGATACCGCCGGGCTGCGGCGGCGGGCCAAGGTCGACGAGGACATCGAGTTCTACTCGACGCTCCGGACCCGACGCGCCGTGGAGAATGCCGAGGTCTGCCTCCTCGTGGTGGATGCGGTGGTGGGGCTGCACAACCAGGACCTGCGCATTGCGACCGAGGCCTGGGACCACGGGTGCGGTGTCATCGTGGTTGTGAACAAGTGGGACCTCGTGGAGGTGAAGGATGCCAATACCGCCCGCCGCGGCCAGGAGGCGCTGGTGGCCAAGGCGCCGTTCCTCGCCTTCGTGCCGTTCGTCTACGTGTCCTCGCTCACCGGCCAACGGGTGCGCCGGATCCTGGACCTGATCCTTGAGGTGGCGGAGGCACGATCCCGCCGCATCCCGACGGCGGAGGTCAACCGTGTCCTCACCAGCCTGGTGGAGCGCAACCAGCCGCCCCAGCCCTTTGGCGAACCGGTCAAGCTCCTCTATGCCTCGCAGATCGGAACCGACCCCCCGGGGTTTGCCATCGTCACCAACCGACCGGACGAGGTTGTGGAGTCCTACCAGCGCTACCTGCTGAACGGCTTCCGGGCCGCCTGGAAGTTCACCGGCGCACCGTTGCGGCTCAAGTTCACCAAGCGCAGTTCGAAGGCGCGCCCGTGAGCACTGTCCTGGGCTGGCTGCCCTGGTTCGCCGGTGCGTACCTTCTCGGCGCCGTGCCGACGAGCTACCTCGTCATGCGCATGGCCAGGGGGGTGGACCTCCGCACCGTGGGCAGCGGCAATCTGGGCGCCACCAACCTGTACCGGCAGCTGGGATGGCGCTTCGCGATCCCGGTTGGGCTCTTCGACATGGCCAAGGGCGCCCTTCCCGTGGCGGTCGGGCTGCGACTCGCCGGGGGTGGCATGGCCGTGGCGCTGGGGCTGGGTGCCGCGGCGGTGATTGGCCATGTCTACTCGGTGTTCGTCGGATTCAAGGGCGGCAAGGGGGTGGCCACCGGAGCCGGCGTGGTGCTCGGGCTGGCACCGTGGGCCTTCGTGGTCAGCTTCGGCGTCTGGGCCGTGGTTCTCTGGCTGAGTGGCTACGTCTCGCTGGGGAGCGTCCTCGCCGCCCTGGCCTTTCCCGGGGCTACCTGGCTGCTCCATCCCGAGCAGCGTCCCATCCTGTGGATGCACCTGGTGCTTGCGGCCATGATCGTGGTGCTTCACCGCGCCAACCTCCAGCGCCTCGCGGCTGGCACCGAGAACCGGTTCGGCCGGCACGGCCCTGCGGCGTCACGGGGGGCAGGATGAGCCTGCGTATCAGCGTGGCCGGCGCGGGAAGCTGGGGCACCGCGCTCGCCGACCTGCTGGCCCGTGCCGGGCACGAGGTGCGCCTCTGGGCCCACGAAGACGCGGTGGCCACGGACATCATGGAACGGCGGGAGAACTCGGTATTTCTCCCCGGCTGTGCCCTCGCCGACGGGCTGACCGCAACCACGTCCCTGTCCGACGCGCTCGCGGGCGCCCAGATGGCGCTCTCTGCCGTGCCGAGTCACGCGTCGAGGGAGGTCTTCGACCGGATGCGTCCCCTCCTTCCTGAGGGCACGATCCTGGCCTGCGCCACCAAGGGCATCGAGACTGGCACCCTCAAGCTGATGTCGGACCTCGGGGCGGAACTCCTGCCAGGCCACCCCTTCGTCGCGCTCTCTGGTCCCAGCTTTGCCCTCGAGGTGCACCAGGGCCAGCCCACCGCCGTGGTCGCCGCCGGCGAGCCGGAGGCTGCCCGTCAGGTGCAGGAGGCATTTGCCACGCCGCGGTTTCGGGTCTACACGCAGGACGACCTCATCGGGGTGGAGGTCGGTGGTTCGCTCAAGAACGTCATCGCCATTGCGGCTGGGGTCCTCGAAGGGCTCGGCATGGGCCACAACCCCCGCGCGGCGTTGATCACTCGCGGGCTCGCCGAGATCACCCGCCTGGGCATCGCGATGGGCGGCCGGCGGAGCACCTTTGCCGGCCTCGCGGGGATCGGTGACCTGATCCTGACGACCAGCGGCGGGTTGAGCCGCAACCGAAGCCTGGGCGAGGCGCTGGCACGAGGCGAGACCCTCGCCGGGTGGCAGGGCTCACATCGCAACGTGGCCGAGGGGGTCAACACCACCCGGGCCGCGGTGGCGCTGGCCGCGCGGCACCAGCTCGAGCTGCCGATCGCCCAGGAAGTCCATGCCGTCCTCTTCGAGGGAAAAGCCCCACCGCAGGCGGTGGCCGACCTCATGGAACGTGACCTCAAGCCGGAGCTCGACGGATGACGCTGCCGCGCCCCGCCCAGGAATTCTTTTCGATCGGTGAAGTCTGTGCCCTCACCGACCTCAAGCCGCATGTCCTGCGTTACTGGGAAAGCCAGTTCCGATTCCTCAACCCGGCCAAGAACCGGTCCGGCAACCGGGTCTACAAGGGCCGCGAGGTCGAACTGATCCTGCTGGTGAAGCACCTGCTCTACACCGAGAAGTTCACCATCGAGGGCGCCCGGCAGCAGGTGGACCACTTCCGGCGAACCGGCACCCTGCGCACGGTGGCACGGGAGGCCTCGGCCAGCGAGACCATCCGCGAGCTGCGCGCCGCCCTTGATGACATCCTGCACATCCTCGATGGCGGGGCGCCCACGCCCCGCGAGGAGGCCCCGGAGGGCACCGACGCGACGACCCGGGTGGCGGGATGACGCGCCACGCGCGAAGGCATGGTCCCACCTATACTTCCCGCCCATGAACATCCTGGTGAGCAACGACGACGGGATCCTGGCACCCGGCATCGGCCTGCTGGCCCGCGCCTGCCTGTCCGTGGCCACGGTCACTGTGGTGGCCCCTGATCGCGAACAGAGCGGCACCTCCCACAGCCTGACCCTGCACCGGCCGCTGCGTCCCGCGCGACGGCCGGACGGCTCCTGGCAGGTCGATGGCACCCCCACCGACTGCGTGCTCCTGGCCGTCGGGGCCCTGATGCCGGAGAAGCCCGACTTCGTGTTCTCGGGCGTCAATCATGGCCCCAACATGGGAGAGGACGTGCTCTACTCCGGCACGGTCTCGGCGGCCATGGAGGCCGTCACCCTCGGCATCCCGGGCATCGCATTCTCCTTTGCCGGGCGCCAGCCGGAGACCCTCCTGACCTATACCGACCTGCTGACCGACCTGGTGGGCCGGATCACCAGGATTGCGGAGTTCCCGGCGGACACCATCCTCAACGTGAACCTGCCCGACATCCCCGCCGCCGAGGTCAAGGGCGTCCGGGTAACCAAGCTCGGCAACCGGTTCTTCTCCGGCTCCCTGACCCGGATGAACGACCCCTGGGGTCGCGAGGTGTTCTGGATTGGCGGCGGCGAGATCACCTGGACAGGGGATGCCGAATCGGATCACCAGGCCGTGGCGGACGGTTTCATCTCGATCACGCCCCTGCACATGGACCTGACCTCCTACTCGGTGTTTGACACCGTGCGCTCGTGGTCGCTGGAGGGGTAGGGCAGGCGGACAGCTTTGGCGGGTACCGCAGCCGCCTGGTGGAGGAGCTCCGCCAGAAGGGGATCCGGGACCTGGCGGTGCTGCACGCCGTCTCGGTGGTGCCCCGCCACCTCTTCGTGCCCGAGAGTGTGCGCCACCGGGCGTACGAAGACTCCGCGCTGCCGCTCACCGCAGGCCAGACCATCTCCCAGCCCTGGGTGCAGGCCCGGTCCCTCGAGCTGCTCCGCTTGACGGGCAGGGAGAAGGTGCTCGAGGTCGGCGCCGGCTCAGGCTACCAGACCGCCCTGTTGACCCTCCTCGCGTCGGCCGTCTTTGCCGTGGAGCGCATCCCGGCGCTGGCGCACGGGGCCCGCGAGGCCCTGGCGGCGGCCGGGATCACGACCGTGAACATGATGATCGGGGACGGCACGCTGGGCTGGCGCGCGTACGCCCCGTTCGATGCGATCCTGGTGGCGGCGGCCTCCCCGGACATCCCGGCTCCCCTGGTGGACCAGCTCGCCCCCGGCGGCCGGATGGTCATCCCGGTCGGCGGCACGGATACCCAGACCCTTACCCTCGTTGAGCGCAGCGCTGACGGCGCCACGGTGACCCGTACCCCGGTCTCCGGCGTGCGCTTCGTGCCACTGCTCGGCGAATTCGGTTACGACGAACGCTGACCCGGAGTCCACCATCCCGATGGAATTCCTTGCGCAGGTCCTCGACTTCTTCCTCCATCTCGACGTCCATCTGGCCGAGATCACCGCGCGGTATGGCGTCTGGACCTACGCCATCCTGTTCCTGATCGTCTTTTGCGAGACCGGCCTGGTGATCACGCCGTTCCTGCCCGGTGATTCGCTGCTCTTCGCGGCCGGGGCGATCTCGGCGCTGGGGAGCCTCGACCCCGTGTTGCTGTCACTGCTGCTGATCCTCGCGGCGATCCTTGGCGACACGGTGAATTACTGGATCGGGTCCTGGATCGGCCCGCGCGCGTTTGCCGGGGAGCACCGGTTCCTGAAAAAGGAGTATCTCGACCGCACCCACGCGTTCTACGTCAAGCACGGTGGCAAGACGATCATCCTGGCGCGATTCGTCCCCATCATCCGGACCTTTGCCCCCTTTGTGGCCGGGGTCGGGGCGATGCACTATCCGCGGTTCCTGCTGTTCAACGTGACGGGCGCGCTGCTCTGGGTCGGCACCTTTGTCCCGATCGGCTACTTCTTCGGCAATCTCCCGCAGGTGAAGGAACACTTCTCCCTGGTGATCCTCGGGATCATCATCCTCTCCGTCCTGCCGATGGTGTTCGAAATCGTCCGCGGGATGCGCGAGAAGCGGCGCCTGGCGGCGGGGGCCGAGTAGGCCAGCCATGGCGACCCGGGGCTTTCGGATCACCGGCCGGGTGCAGGGCGTGGGCTTCCGCTGGTTCGTGCGCGGGGAAGCCCGGAGCAGGGGCCTCGCCGGCTGGGTCCGCAACCTGCCGGACGGGTCGGTGGAGGTCCTGGTGCGGGGGCCCGAGGCCGTGCTGGCTGGCCTGGAGAGGGCGCTGGCGAGGGGGCCGGCTGGCGCCAGGGTGGACAGACTGGAGGAGCGCCCAAACACCGATCCCGCCGACCTGCCAGACCCCTTCCAAATCGAGTAACTTGAAGGGCTCTGCCCCCGTAGCTCAGCTGGATAGAGCAGCGGTTTCCTAAACCGTTGGCCGGAGGTTCAAATCCTCTCGGGGGCACTCGCCTAGCACCGCTCGGTATTCCCGGGAGTCTGTCGATGCCGTCCGTGACCCGCCTGCTCACCCTCCTGCAGCCCGCCGCCCCGGGGGGCGAGGCCGCCGGTGCATTGTGGGGTAACGGATTGGGTGCGACGTCTCCCTTCGGGTGGGCTCCTGTGATCCTGCTTGGCGGGCCGGTGCTGGTGGCGGTCGTGCTGCTCTGGCTGTATGCCCGTGCCGCCCGCGACCACCGTCGCGCCCTCATGGCTCCCCCGGTGTGGCTGCTGCCCTATCTGGAGCGGCCCTCGGAGGCGGCGGCCAGTGACTGGCACCCCCCGGCCCCGGACGCGGATCACGCCGAACTCGAGGAACTTCGCCTGGCGTCCACGGCCCGGTTGGCCTGGCGCAAGCGGGCACTCCTGGTGGGGCTGGGACTGAACTTCGTGGCGGGATGGGCCGCCGCCGGGGTCTATCTCTACACGGGAAACCGGCCCGTGGAATTCCAGGAACTTCCGCCCACGGTGGCGCTGGGTGCGTCGGTGGACACCAGCACCTTCCAGGGAATCGAGGGGCCCGGTACCCTGGATGCAGAGCCCCCGGCCCGGGCTGTTGAGGGGGGGCCCCCGGTTGCCTCACCGGACACCGCGCAGATGCGACTCCGCCGCGAACAACAGGCACGCTTCGTCAGCCGACGGGACTCGCTGGCGGAGGTCCGGCGGCTGGACTCGATTGCCCTGGTCAGGGCGGTGGCCCAGCGCGTGAGGGATTCCGTGGCGCTGGCAGTGCGTGACTCGATCACCCAGGCCCAGGCGGCGGCGGTGAATCTGCCGGCTCCCCGACCAGCACCCCCACCGGCGCCACCACCGGTACCACCACCCGCAGCCCCGACGGTCGATCCGGCGGTGGAACTTGCCCGGGCCACGGCCGTGATCCGTGCGCGGGCCGAGGCGCTCGCCGGGGCGATCAACGGCCGAGCCGGGCTGCAGGCCCTGCTGACGGCCGGGCCCGAACGCGAGCGGTTCCTGCGCTTCGTCGAGCAGCAGGCACCAACGGGGGCGGTCGAGCGCGCCCCGGCTCCGACCGTGTCTGGGTCCCGCGCCGAGACGGTGGTGACGCTCCAGTTCCAGTGGCGCGGCCCGTTCGGGGATACCCGGCGAGGTGTTGGCCGTTTCCAGGTCGAGGCCGTCCGGGTCGACGGGACCTGGCAGGTGGCCCGCGTGGTTGCCCTCAATACACCCTAGTGAGGACCTGATCATGTTCCTGCGCACCACCGTTGTCGTGCTGGCGGTTCTCACCATCGCCGGAAGTTCCCGCCTTGATGCGCAGTCGCTGCAGCGCCTGTCGGTGCAGGGCAGCGGCGCGCTGCTCTTTCCAAGCAGCGATGATCCGTTTTTCGAGAGTGACACCCGGATCGGGTACGAGGGCCAGCTTCGCTACACGATCAGTCGCCTGTCCATCGGGGCTGGCTACCAGCGGAGCACCGTCTACAAATTCTCGGCCGACGGGGTGGATTTCAGCGCCGCACTTTCCCTGGGCTTCCTGGAGCCGCGCTACGTCGTGGCCGCCAGCAATGCCGCCGCGCTCTATGTGGCTGGCCGCCTGGGGTACGGCTCCCTGGTGTGCAGCGAAGCGTGCAACGCCAATGATGCCTACCTGACGTATGGGGGTGGTGGCGGCGTGCTCGTCCGGCTCAACCAGCGGATGGCGCTCGATCTCGGGGGGCAGTACTTCGTTGCCAACGACACCTTCGATTCCGGGTACGCCATGCTCCGGATCGGCCTGGGCATCGGCCTCTAGGAGCCTCCTGTCTCATGCGCTGCCTCTCCACCCTCCGCCAGGCCGTCCAGGCCATCGTCCTCGTCGCCGCCGCGGTGCTCGGTTGCGCCGGCGGTGACGAGAATACCGGGGTGGGCGGCGTGCTGGTCGTCTCCCAGGTGGTCGTCGAGGGCGGCAACCGTATTGTCCTGGTTGGCGGCACCCGGCAATTGCAGGCCACCCCGCGGACCAGCACCGGCATCGCGGTGCCCGGCAAGACTGTCACGTGGTCCAGCGCCAACAATGGCCTCGCCCAAGTCAGCAGTGACGGTGTCGTCACCGGCGTGGCCGCTGGTGTGGTGTCCATCAGCGCGGTCGTGGACGGAATCACCGGCCGGATCGAGCTTGAGGTCCGACCCGTTCCCGTCGCCTCGGTCCAGGTCACCGCGGGGGTCCAAACGCTCGAGGCGGGTCAGACGACGCAGCTGCAGGCGACGACCCTCGATTCCGTCGGCGGGGTTCTCCCTGGCCGGCAGATTGCCTGGTCGAGCTCGAACAACGCGGTGGCCACCGTCTCCCCAACCGGCCTGGTCACGGCGGTCGGTGCCGGGTCCGCCATCATCACGGCCACGAGCGAGGGCCGGAGCGGCTCAACGACCCTGGTCATCACCGCGCGGCCCGCCAGCAGGCTCGGCTTCGTGGTCCAACCAACGAACGCCACCGCCGGGCTCGCCATCACGCCCCCGATCCAGGTGGCGTTCCAGGACGAAGCGGGTGGCACGGCCACCACGGCCACGGGCACCATCACGTTGTCGTTCTCCTCCAACCCCACCGGCGCCACGTTGAGTGGCACTCTTTCGATGCCGGCGGTGCAGGGCGTTGCCACCTTCAGCGATGTCCGGATCAACCGGAGCGGCCAACCCTATTCCCTTCAGGCGGTCGCGTCCGGCTTCGCGGTGGCCACCAGCACCACCTTCAGTGTCGCGGCCGGTGCGCCCGCGGCGCTGGCCATCGTGACGCAGCCGGCCGGCGGCTCGGCGAGCGGGGACCCGCTGGCCCAGCAGCCGGTCATCCAGCTGCGCGATGCGCAGGGCAATGACGCTCGCCAGGCGGGCGTAACGGTCACCGCCGTGGTGGCGTCGGGGCCCGGCACCCTGGGCGGGACCACCTCGGTGGTCACCAACAGCGATGGCCGGGCCATCTTCGCCAACCTGGCGATCGTGGGCGCCGTGGGGAGCTATACGCTGCGATTCGAATCGGCCGGGCTGTCACCCGTGCTCTCCAATCCCCTCGGGATCGGGGCGGGGAATGCCTCCCAGATCACCTTCACGGCGGCCCCACCGGGGACCGCGGTCAATGGTCAGCCCCTCGGCGGTGCGGTGCAGGTGCAGGTGCGCGACGGGACCGGGAATCCGGTGGCCCAGTCCGGAGTGGTGATCACGGCATCCCTTGCGAGCGGGCCGGGAGTGTTGAGTGGCGGGCTTGTTGCCGTGACTGGCGCGGATGGCCTGGCGTCGTTCCCGACGCTGACGATCACGGGCGTGGTCGGGGCCTACACCCTGACCTTCGCCTCGCCGGGGCTCACCTCCGCCACCTCCAACCCCATCGTGCTGGGGCCGGGGCCCGAGGCGGGCCTCGTCTTCGTCACCGCCCCGGGTCCGACAGCCACCAACGGGGCCCTGCTGCCCACGGCGCCCATCGTGCGCCTGCGGGATATCAGTGGTAACGCGGTGGCCAAGGCCGGCGTGGCCATCCAGGTCACCAGCCAATCCGTTGCCTCGGGCGCTGTCCAGGGGACGTTGATTGTGCTGACCAACGCCCAGGGCCAGGCCACCTTTGGCGACCTCCGCATCCTGGGTCAGGTGGGCCAGTACGTGCTCGTCTTCCGATCCGGGGCGCTCACCGAAACGCTGTCAAACCCCATCACCTTGCAGCCTGGTGCGGCGGCGGGTCTCAGCTTCGTGACGGCCCCACCGTTTGGTACACCGAGCGGTGTTCCGCTCGCACCGCAACCGGTCGTGCAGATCGTCGACCAGTCGTCAAACCCGGTCCCTGCGCCAGGGGTCTCCATCACCGCCTCGCTTGCCTCCGGGGCCGGCGTGCTCGGCGGCACCCTGGTGGCGGTCACGGGCGCCGGTGGCTCGGCAGCCTTCAGCAACCTGATGATTACCGGGCCGTCTGGGCCGCACACCATCCGGTTCCGCGGCGGTGGTTTCCCCGATCTGGTGTCTGCCACGGTCACGGTCGGGGCAGGGAGCCCCACCCAGCTGACGTTCAGCGTGGCGCCGCCGGCCACCGCAACCAACGGTGTCACGATCGCACCGGCCATCGTGGTCCAACTGCGTGACGGCGTGGGGAACCCGACGGCGATCGCCGGGGTGACGGTGACGGCCACCCGGACGTCCGGCTCCGCCACCCTCGGCGGCACGATTGCCGTCGCGACCAGCGCCGCGGGGACCGCGGAGTTCAACGACCTGCTGCTCACCGGCCCAGTCGGAGCCCATGTGCTCACCTTCAGCGCGCCGGGTGTCACCTCGGCGGTGTCGAACAGCATTGCATTGCAGGCCGGTGCCGCCACCCAACTGACCTTCTCCACGGCACCGCCTGCCACCGCCACCAACGGCGTCAATCTGTCGCCTGCCATCGTCGTGCAACTGCGTGACGTCAGCGGCAACCTGGTGTCGACTGCCGGGGTGAACGTCACCGCCTCGATCGTGACGGGGGCGGGGGGCACGCTCGGGGGCACGACGACCGTTGCCACGGCCTCCAACGGGAGCGCCACCTTCAGCACCCTGCGTATCACGGGGGCGGTCGGACAGTACACCCTTCGCTTCAGCGCCACCGGCGTCTCCGCGGCCACGGCCAATCCGCTCACGTTGCAGCCGGGCGCGGCGACCGCCCTGGCCATCCAGACGCAGCCACCGCCGAGCACGACAAGCGGTGCGGTCCTGTCGCCGCAGCCGGTGGTCCGGGTGGTGGACCAGAGCGGCAACACCGTGACGTCGTCCACCCTGTCGGTGACCGCCTCCCTGGCGTCGGGACCCGGCACGCTCGGGGGCACCAAGATTGTGGCCGCGGTCAACGGCATCGTCACCTTCACCAACCTGGCCATCACCGGGACTACCGGCACCTACACGATTGCGTTCAACGCCACCGGCGTGACCGGTGTCACCTCGGGCACGATTGGGGTGGGCGCGGGCGCACCGACGGCGCTGCAGTTCGTCGGCACACCTCCAACGACCGGCACCAATGGTGTGGCCCTCTCGCCGGCCACTTCAGTGCGCCTGGTGGATGGTTCCCTGAACCCGGTGTCACAATCCGGTGTGCTCGTCTCGGCGGTACTGGCCTCGGGGGCCGGCGGGCTTGGGGGAACGACTACCGCGACCACCAACGGGAGTGGGGTGGCGAGTTTTGCAAACCTGGTGCTGACCGGCCCGGTGGGCAGCTACACGATCCGGTTCGAAGTGTCGGGGATCACGCCCGTCACGACCCCGACGATCACCCTTTCGGCCGGCACCGCGACACAACTCGGGTTCTTCACGACGCCCTCGACGTCGGCCACAAACGGGCTGCCGCTGGGTACCCAGCCGGTGGTCCAGTTGCTGGATGTCAGCGGTAACCCGGTCAGCCAGTCGGGCGTGACGGTCTCGGCTGCCATCACCACGAATCCAGGTGGGGCGCTCACGAATGCCAGCGCGACCACCGCGGGCAACGGGCGGGCGACATTCAGCGGGTTGACGATCACGGGGCTGGTGGGGCTCTACACGCTGCAGTACACGAGTGGATCACTGACACCCGTATCCGCAACCGTGTCACTCGGGGCCGGCGCCCCGGTGGCCGTCGCGCTGTTCACCCAGCCCAGCAGTACCGCTGCGAGCGGGGCCCTCCTGTCCACCCAGCCCGTGGCCCGTCTGGTGGACCAGAGTGGCAACAACGCGGGTTCCAATGGGACGCCGGTGACGGTGGCCCTCGGCGTCACGCCGGGCTCCGCAACACTGCAGGGCACCACCACCGTGAACCTCGGCCCGCCAGGGGCCCGGGCGGCGTTCACCAACCTCGCCATTTCCGGTCCCGTCGGCAGCTACACGCTGGTGTTCTCCTCTGCGGGAATGACCTCCGTGGAGAGCATCACGATCGCGCTCGGGGCTGGGGCCGCGACGCAGCTCCAGTTCACCACGACGCCCCCGTCGTCCGCCGTCAGCGGTGCGGTCCTGGCGCCGGCCATCGGCGTGCGCCTGGCGGACGCTTCCGGGAATCCGGTTGCCACGCCAAACGTCTCGATCGCGGCCGCCATCGCCTCAGGAACGGGCGCCGCGCTCAGCGGCACGACACCCCGCCTGACGAACGGGTCGGGAGTCGTGAGCTTTGACGACCTGGTACTGACGGGGACGGTGGGGAACTTCACGCTGACGTTTACGTCCAGTGGCCTCACCGCGGTGACGACCGGCTCCATCACACTCGGCCCGGGTGGCGCGGCGAAGCTCACCTTCACGACTCCACCGCCGCTGACGGGCGTCAATGCGCAGGCCCTGTCGCCGGCGACCGTGGTCCAGCTCCGGGACCAGAGCGACAACCTGGTGAGCACCACCGGCACAGCGATTACCGCCGACATCAGCGCAGGTGCAGGGGGAACGCTCGGCGGCACAACGCTCGTCAACACCACGAGCGGAAGTGCCAGCTTCGGCAACCTGGTGATCACCGGGACGACCGGGAACTACACGCTGCGGTTTACCTCGCCGGGACTGACATCGGTCAGCTCGCCGGCACCCCTGGTGCTCAGCGCGGCCGCCGCGAGCCGACTTGGCTTCGGGGTGGCGCCCCCCACCACAGCTACCAGCGGCTCGCCGCTCGTGCCACAGCCACAGGTCCAGCTCGAGGACCTGAGTGGGAACGACGTCGCCACCGCCGGGGTCCTGGTCACGGCCACCGTGAGTGCCGGGGGCAGCCTTTCGAACGCCACCGCCACGACGGACGCCAGCGGCCTGGCGGTCTTTGCCGGGCTCACGGTGACCGGGCCGGCGGCCACCTACACGTTGACCTTCTCGGCATCCGGCGTGAGTGATCTGGTAAGCGATCCGATCGCGGTCGGGGCGGGGG
>JBHEPH010000015.1:0-9357 GCA_046260395.1 Gemmatimonadales bacterium | reverse complement strand
GGCCTTTACGACGCTGCCACCGGTGACCGCCACGAACGGCGCGATTCTCACGCCGCAGCCGGTGGTGGAACTGCGTGACGGTTCGAACAATCCGGTGCTGACCGCCGGGGTGGATGTCACCGCATCGCTCGTCAGCGGACCGGGCAGCCTGCTCGGCACACTCACGGTCCAGACCGCGGCCAATGGGCGAGCCACCTTCGGCAACCTCGAGTTGCGCGGACTCGCCGGCAATTATGTGATCCGTTTCACGGCCGGCGCACTGACCCTGGATTCCGATCCGATTGCCCTGGGGATCGGTCCGGCGAGCCAGCTGCTCTTTGATCAGGCGCCACCCGCCACCGCCACGAACGGCGCCGCGTTCAGTGCCAGCACCATTGTCCGGCTCGCGGACGCGGGGGGCAACCTCGTGGCGAGCAACGGGGTGTCGGTCCTGGCGGCCCTGGCCAGCGGCCCCGGCGCCACCCTCGGCGGCACCACCACCCGGCTGACGGTCAGCGGGCAGGCGACCTTCGACGACCTCTCCCTCACGGGCACGGCGGGGGCGTATACCCTCGACTTCACGTCGGGATCGCTGACCAAGGCCACGTCGAACACCATCCAGCTGCAGGCCGGGGCGGCCACGAAGTTCGTCTTCGTCACGCCACCTCCTGGCACAGCCCAGAGTGGGGTGGCGTTCAGCCCGGCGCCGGTCGTTCAATTGCAGGATGGCAGCAACAACAATGTCAGCCAGGCAGGCGTCTCAATCAGCGTGACGCGGGTCAGCGGAGATGCCTCGGTCGTGATCGCTGGGAGCCCCGTGGCGACAGACGGATCGGGGCGGGCAACCTTCTCCTCGCTGGCCCTGACGGGCCCGGCGGGCGACTACGTCCTGGCGTTCCTCTCCACAGGGCTCACTGGACTGACCTCGTCCACCATCACTCTGAGTGCCGGCGGCGCCGTCAAGTTGGGTTTCGTGACCACGCCGTCGGCGACGGCGATCAACGGGCAACCCCTGGCGCAGCAGCCGGTGGTTCAGCTCCTCGATGCCGCCAACAACCCGGTGGTCGAGTCCGGGCGCAGCATCACGATCGCCATGCCGGAGGCGGGCAGCCTGGTGGCTGACGCCCTCACCGTGATGACCGATGGGTCCGGGCAGGCCACGTTCAGCGGGGTGACGATCACCGGACTCGTCGGTGACCGTACCCTGACCTTCAGCGGCACCGGGCTGTCCACGCTGACATCCGGGACGATCGCCCTGCAGGCCGGTCCCCCAACAGCACTCGCGATGGTGACCCAGCCGCCGGCCTCAGCCACCAGCGGGGGAACCCTGAGCCCGGCCCCCTCAGCTCGCCTGGTGGACGAGTCGGGCAATGCGGTGGCTCAGTCGGGTACCAGCATCACGGTTGCGGTCTCACCGTCCGGCACGCTGGGCGGCACGACCACCGTGGCGACGGACGGCACCGGCGTGGCCGCCTTCCCGGGGCTCTCCATCACGGCGCCCTCCGGAGAGTACCAGCTGGACTTCACGGCCGCCCCGCTCCTCGGGGTCAGCTCGAACAAGATCACCCTTTCGGCGGCCAGTGGTCTGTCCATGACCACCCAGCCGTCCGCCACGGTACGGAATGACATGGCGTTTGCACAGCAGCCGGTGATCCAGTTGGTCGATGCCTCCGATGACCCCGTGGCCATCGCGGGCGTCGAAGTGACGGCGGCGATTGCCAGCGGGGGCGGAACGCTGCTGGGCACCGAGACGGCGCTCACCGATGCCGCCGGGGTGGCCACGTTCACCAACCTGGGGATCCGCGGCACCATCGGCATTCGGACACTTCAATTCACCGCGCCGGGGTTGACCACCGCCACTTCCGGTAATGTCGAGGTGACCCCGGGAGTCGCGAAGGCCATTGCCGTGGTCTCCCAGCCGGCGGGCACGGCGGTGGCGGATGAACCGCTCTCAGTGGATCCCGTGGCCCGGCTGGTCGATATCAGCGGGAACAGTGTTGACTCGTCCGGCGTGGACATCTCGGTGGCTGTGACACCGGCAGGCGCGACGCTTTCGGGGACGACTACCAACGCCACCGGGGCAGGGGGGAGCGCGACGTTCACCGGGCTTTCGCTCGGAGGGACGGAGGGGACATACCGGCTCGCGTTCAGCGGAACTGACCTGACCGGGGCGGAGACGTCGGATGTTGTCCTGATCGTGCCGGCCACGATCGAGATCACCCAGGAGCCGGCAACATCGGCGGTGAGCGGTGTACTGCTGAATCCGCAGCCGGTGGTGGTCGTCCGCGATGCGGCGAACAACCCGCTGGTGGGTGTGACCGTCACCGTGTCGCGGACCGTTGAAAGTGGAGGGCCCGCTGATCTCTCCGGAACCCTGAGCTTGGTGACCGGGGCAGGGGGCACCGCCACCTGGACGGACCTGGTGATCACGGGGAGCGCGGGGACTTACCGCCTGCAGTTCACCACGGCGAACGGGACCGTCGTGGCGGCCGCTGCGCCGACGGTGATTCCCTAGCACTGGTCAATGGGTTGACCCGAAAGGCCTTCCCACCCAGCATTCAGACCAGGACCGGCGGGCCTTGCCGGGAGCTCTTCGCTACCGTCCCCGTCGTGTCTGCGCACCCTCTCCCACCCGGGGCCGAGGCTGCCCTGCGGGTGCCTTGTGGGGTGACGGGGTGGGTGGGACGTCTCCCTTTGAGTGGGCTTCTGTCATCCTGCTGGGCGGGCCGGTACTCGTGGCGGTCGTGCTGGTGTGGCTGGATCGGGGGCCAGTAGCTCGATGGCAACGATGCCTTTCACGTCAGGTTCTCCATGATCCGCGTTGGACTCGGGATCGGACTCTAGATGCCCGGCATGACCCTCCAACTCCTCCGCCATGCCAGCATGGCCGTGGCCCTGATGGGCACGGCGGTGCTTGGGTGTGCCGGGGGCGGCGACGAGACGACCGGCGTGGGGGGCGTGCTGGTCGTTTCGCGGGTGGATGTGGAGGGGGGTAACCGGGTGGTGCTCATCGGCGGCACCTACCAGCTCCAGGCGACCCCTCGGACCAGCACGGGCATCGCGGTGCCGGGCAGGACGGTCACCTGGTCAAGCGCCAACACGGCGATTGCACAAGTCAGCAGCACGGGCCTCATGACCGGCGTCGCCGCCGGGATGGTCTCGATCACTGCGGTGGTCGAGGGAATCACCGGCCGGATTGAGATGGACGTACGCCAGGTGCCCGTGGCTACGGTCCAGGTGCTGGCCAGCGTGACGACGCTCGAGGCGGGGCAGACCACCCAGCTACAGGCCGTGACCCTGGACTCGACCGGCGGAATGTTGCTGGGCCGGGCCACCGTCTGGTCGAGCTCGAACCCTGCGGCGGCAACGGTATCCCCCCAGGGTCTGGTGACTGCCGTCGGGGCGGGGAGCGCCATCCTCACCGCGACGAGCGAGGGGCGTAGCGGCTCGGTCACATTTACGGTGACCCCGCGGCCCGCCAGCCGACTTGGGTTCGTCACGCAACCGTCGAACGCGACGGCGGGCATGGCCATCACCCCGGCGATCCGGGTGGCCCTGCAGGACGAGGTCGGGAATACCGTCACCAACGCGACCGGGACGATTACGCTCACGTTCGCCTCGAGTGCCGGGGGCGCGACCTTGACGGGTTCGCTGTCGGTCCAGTCGGTGCAGGGGGTCGCGGTGTTCCCGGATGTGCGGGTGAACCGGGCCGGGCAGGGTTACACCCTTCGCGCGACCGCGCAGGGCTTCGCCGAGGCGGTCAGCGGCACCTTCAACGTCAGCGCCGGGCCGCCCGCCTCCCTCGCCGTGGTCGTGGAGCCGGCGGGCGGCTCCGCCGCGGGCGCCGCGTTCAGCCAGCAGCCGGTCGTCCAGCTCCGCGACGCCCAGGGGAATGATGTCCGCCAGGCCGGCGTGACGGTCACGGCAGTGCTCGCATCCGGACCGGGGACACTCAATGGCACCACGTCGACCGTGACCGGGAGCGACGGTCGGGCGGTGTTCACGAACCTCGCGATCGTTGGCAGTGTCGGATCGTACTCGCTGCAGTTTACCGCCGCCGGGCTGACACCAGCGACCTCGAGCCCGTTCGGTCTCGGCGCCGGCCTGGCCACCCAGCTCACGTTCACCACGGCGCCGCCGGGAACAGCCGTGAACGGACAGCCGCTCGGCACCACGGTCGTCGTCCAACTGCGGGACGCCACGGGAAATCCCGTAGCCCAGGCCGGCACGCTTGTCACGGCGGCGATCCAGAGCGGAACCGGGTCGCTGGGAGGCACCCTTGTCGTGGCGACCGGCAGCACCGGCGCCGCCGAGTTCCCGGGCCTCGTCATCACGGGCATCGTCGGAAGCTTCACCCTGCGATTCTCCGCGCCCGGGGTCACGCCAGCGATCTCCAACACCATCGCCCTGCAGCCAGGCGCCGCCACCCAGCTGACATTCACGACAGCGCCAGGGGCGGCAGCCACGAATGGTGTGAATCTCCCTTCCACCATCGTGGTCCAGCTGCGGGACGTGGGGGGGAACGTCGTCCCCAGTGCGGGCGTCAACGTTGCCGCGGCCATCCAGTCCGGTCCAGGCGGGGTCCTCAGCGGCACCACGAGCGTGCTCACCGGTGCGACCGGCAGCGCGACGTTCTCGACACTGCGGATCACGGGGCTGGTGGGGGCGTACACACTCCGGTTCTCGGCGGCAGGTGTCAGCCCGGCCACATCGACGCCCATAACCCTGGCGCCCGGTGCCGCGACAGCACTCGCCATCCAGGTGCAGCCACCTGCCAGCGCGACCAGTGGCGTGGTTTTGTCGCCGCAGCCCTCGGTCCGGATCGTGGACCAGAGCGGCAATACGGTGAGCTCCTCCACCCTGAATGTCACGGCCGGCCTCGCCTCTGGCCCCGGCACGCTGGGGGGGATCCTCACCGTCGGGGCTGCCAGCGGCGTGGCGGCCTTCACCAACCTGACACTTTCCGGCAGCACCGGCACTTATACGATCGGGTTCACCGCTCCCGGGGTGACCGGTGTGACCTCCGGCACCATCGGGGTGGGTTCGGGCGCGATTGCCGGCCTCGCCTTCGTGGGCACCCCACCGGCCAGTGGCGCCAACGGGGCTGTCCTCAGTCCGGCTATCGCCGTCCGGCTGATGGATGGCTCCGCGAACCCTGTGCTCCAGTCAGGGGTGTCCGTGTCCGCGACGCTCGCCTCAGGGCCGGGGGGGCTCAGTGGCACCCTCACGGTCACCACAGATGCATCCGGGGTTGCCACATTCAGCAACCTCGTTCTGACCGGACTGGTGGGCAATTACACGATTCAGTTCAGCGTTTCAGGTGCCACGCCGCTGACCACGAATCCGATTGCACTCGGTGTCGGTGCTGCCACCAAGCTTCTCTTTGACCAGGCTCCGCCAACCACGGCAACCAACGGACAATCCTTCGCATCGAGCACGATTGTCCGGCTGGCTGACGCCGGGGGCAATCTCGTACCCACCGATGGCGTCTCCGTGCTCGCGGCAATTGCCAGTGGGCCAGGCGCAGTGCTCAGTGGGACGGTGACGAAGTCGACGGTTGGCGGGTTCGCCACCTTCGACAACCTGATCCTGACGGGAACGGTCGGGACATACACCCTCGATTTCACGTCGGGCTCGCTGACCAGGGCCACCTCAGGTGGAATCCAACTCCAGGCCGGCAACGCGACCAAGCTGGCCTTCACGACGAGCCCGCCCGCATCGGCCCAGAGTGGTACCGCCCTCAGCCCGGCCCCGGTGGTCCAGTTGCAGGACGTGAGCAACAACAACGTCGCCCAGGCTGGGGTGACCGTCTCCGTCAGCCGCGTCTCAGGCGACCCATCGGTGGTGATCTCCGGCGGCGTGGCCGTGACCGACGCCAGTGGGCGGGCGGTCTTCAACGCCCTGACCCTGACCGGGCCGGCGGACTCATACGTCATCGCGTTTCTCTCGGCCGGCTTGACCGGGGTGACATCATCCAGCATCACCTTGACCCAGCCGCCGCCTACCACCCCCGGCACCATCGCCGCCAACTCCGCCACCAGCCAGTCGGCCACGGTCGGGACGGCCGTCGCCGAAGCCCCGTCCGTCCTGGTGACGGGGGCGGGTGGGGTGCCGGTCTCCGGTGTCTCGGTCACCTTTACCGTCACCTCTGGCGGGGGAGCGATCTCGCCAGCCAGCCCGGCGACTGTGCCCACCAATGCGAGCGGGATCGCGACCCTCTCGAGCTGGACCTTGGGCGCCACAGCGGGGAGCAATACGGTGACCGCGACCGCCGCCGGCCTGGCCGGTAGTCCGGTCACCTTCACGGCCACCGGGACCGCGGTCTCGGCCACCACCATCGCGGCCAACTCCGCGACCAGCCAGTCGGCCACGGTCGGGACGGCGGTCGCCGCGGCTCCGTCAGTCCTGGTGACGGGGGCGGGTGGGGTGCCGATCTCCGGTGTCTCGGTCATCTTTACCGTTACCTCCGGCGGGGGCTCGATCATTGGGTCGGCCACCATCACGACCAACAGCCTGGGGGTCGCAACGGTTGGGGGATGGGTCCTGGGTACCACTGCGGCGCCGAACAGCCTGTCAGCGTCGTCGGCGGGACTGGCAGGAAGCCCGGTGACCTTCAACGCGATGGGCACCGCGGCCGCGGCCGCTGCGCTCGAAATCGCCACACAGCCCGCTGGTGCGGAGGAGGACGAGCGGTTCACCACCCAGCCCGTGCTCCGTGTTGTAGACACATATGGCAACGTGGTCACCACCAGCACGGCCAACGTCACGGCGAAGATCGAGAGCGGCTCGGGAGCCTTGAAGGGCACCACCACGATCAAGGCCATCGACGGGGTGGCGTCGTTCACCAACCTCAAGATCGATGGCACCGGACCGCACCGCCTGCGTTTTACGTCCCCGGGCCTGACCTCCGCCGTCTCGGCATCGTTCACCGTGGTGCCCGACTAGGAGCCCCATGCCGGGCCATGGTTCCCCTGAACAGTGGAGTCATATATATTTCAAGGCTTTGCGACCACCAAACCCTTGACCCGGACCAGGCCGCCCGATGGCTTCGACCCCAGAGACACCACCCCCGGAACTTCCCGCCGAGGACCGCGCCGCCGCCCTGCTGGCTCGGCTCAAGGCCAATCGTCAGCTGCTGATCGGTGTCCTGGTAGCGACCGCCCTCGTGGTCCTCATCGCCTGGTTCATGGTGGAAAGCGGTCGGCGCAAGGAAGCCGCGGCCATGCAGCTTCTCGAGAGTGGCTGGAGTCTCCAGGACCAGGGCAACCTGCCTCAGGCTTCCACCGAGTACCAGCGGGTGGTGGACACCTACCGTGGCACCGACGCCGCCATGCAGGCCACGCTGGCACTGAACCAGGTGCGGATGGAGTCGGAGCAGGCCCAGCTGGCGGTGGACGGCCTGCGGGAGTTCCTGGCCAGCAGCCCACCGGCCCCGTACGCGGCGGCGGCCAACCGTCTCCTCGGCCTGGCCCTCGAGGATGCGGGGGAGCCCGCCGAGGCGGCCGCCGCCTTCCAGAACTCCGCCGATTTGGCCGACCAGGACTTTCTCAAGGCGGAGGCATTGCTGGCCGCCGGGCGTGCCTGGCGTGCGGCCGGGAACACCGAGGCGGCGATTACCGCACTTCGTCGAATCGTGGCCGAGTTTGCGGAGGCCGGCGTGGCCGCCGAGGCCACCGTGCGGCTGGCCGAGCTGACGAAGGGGGCGATGGAGTAGCCGCAAGGCAGGTGATCCAGTGGCGTCGCCGCAGGGGGCTTTCGGGAAACCGGAAGCCCCTGTTTCTTTGCGGGGTTCCTCACCGCGTGTTACCACGAATCCCATACCCTGAGGGTGCTTCATGTTGATCCGCCTGTTGCCGGGCCCGGTCCTGGTCGCCATGCTCGGTGTGACTGCGGCCGTGGCGCAGGCCGGCGCTCCCACCATTGCAACGCTCCAGACCGGCGTGGATGCCCGAGCGTATGTGCCAGCCCCGGATCACGCGCTCGCCGCCACATCCAGCCTGCTCAGGGACCTGGTGGATCGCTATCAGGTGGATCGGGCGACGCTGCTCCGGCGCTGGCATGTCGAGCATTCCCCCCTGCGCCGCGACCGGCAGCGGGAATTCGTGGCGGGGTGGCAGGCGGCGCTGGCGCAGGTGGACTTCGCCGCGCTGGAGCAGGAGGCCCGCATCGATTACGTCCTCCTCCGAACGCGGTTGGACTATGAGGCGAAACTGCTCCAGCGGGAGGAGCGGCTCTGGGCGGAGATGGAGCCACTGCTGCCGTTCGGTGGCACGATCATTGGCCTGATGGAGTCCCGCCGGCGCATGGAACCGGTGGACCAGCGTGGCGCGGCCCAGGCGCTGGCGGATCTGGCGCTGGCGGTGGATTCGGCCCGCGGCCGGGCGGAGGCCGCCGAGCAGGGGTCCATTCCGGCCGTGCGAGCCTTTCGGGCAGCGGCCACGCTTCGGTCGCTCCAGGCGACGCTGGGCCAGTGGTTCCGCTACTACAATGGCTACGACCCGATGTTCACCTGGTGGGCGGAGGTGCCATTCCGGAGCGCGGACTCCGCGCTGACTCGGTACCACACGACCCTGCGGACCCGGCATGCTGGATTCCGGCCCAATGAGGAGGAGCCGATCATCGGCCAGCCGATTGGGCGGGAGGCCCTCCTTGAAGACCTTGCCTCGGAACTCATCCCCTACACCCCCGAGGAGCTGATCGCGATCGGGGAGCGGGAGTTCGCCCTGCTCGAGGGCGAGATGCTGCGGGCCTCACGCGAGCTGGGCTACGGGGAGGACTGGAAGGGCGCCCTGGAGCACGTCAAGCGCCTGCATGTCGGTCCCGGTGAACAGACCGAACTCGTTCGCTCGCTCGCGTTTGAAGCCGTGGACTTCATCGAATCCCGGGGGCTCGTCACCATCCCGCCGCTGGCCCGCGATGACTGGCGGATCGAGATGCTCAGCCCGGAGGCCCAGCGGACCGCGCCCTTCTTCCTGGGGGGCGACATCGTCCAAGTGGCGTATCCAATGAACACCATGAGCCACGACGACAAGCTGATGAGCATCCGCGGAAACAACATCCACTTCAGCAGGGCGGTGGTCCACCACGAGCTGATACCCGGGCACCACCTGCAATTCTTCATGACCAACCGGTACAACACCCATCGGCGGGCGTTCAGCACGCCGTTCTGGACCGAGGGGTGGGCCCTCTGGTGGGAGATGCTGCTCTGGGACGAGGGGTTTCCGAGGGGGCCGGAGGACCGGATCGGGATGCTGTTCTGGCGGATGCACCGGGCAGCCCGGATCGTCTTCTCGCTCAAGTTCCACCTGGGGGAATGGACCCCGGCCCAGAGCATCGATTTCCTGGTGGACCGGGTGGGGCACGAGCGGGCCAACGCCA
>JBHEPH010000149.1:0-3498 GCA_046260395.1 Gemmatimonadales bacterium | reverse complement strand
GGCCAGGTGGGCTACATCCTGGCGCCCCGGCTCAATGCCGCCGGCCGGGTCGGCGATGCGATGGACGGCGTCCGGCTGCTGCTCAGCGAGACCTCGTCCGAGGCGAGGCCGTTGGCGGAACACCTCGAACGGATGAATACCGAGCGGCAGGCAATCGACCAGCGAATTCTTGAGGAAGCGCTCGTCCTCGCGGAGCAGCAGGCGGTGGGGGAGGGAAGGGTCGCACTGGTCCTCGCGGGCGATGGTTGGCACCCCGGTGTCGTAGGGATCGTTGCCTCCCGCGTGGTGGAGCACTGGGGCAGGCCGACATTCCTGATCGGCCTCGATGGTGATGTCGGCCGTGGATCGGGCCGGAGCATCTCTCGCTTCGACCTGCACGCCGCGCTGCACGCCTGCGGCGACCTGCTCGAGCGCTATGGCGGTCACCGCATGGCGGCAGGCCTCACAATCCGGCGCGACCAGGTGCCGGCCTTCCGGGAACGATTTCGCGAGATGGCGGAGCAGAGTCTGTCCGTGGACGATCTCGGCCCGGAGCAGCGGGTGGACCTGGAGATCGAGCTTTCGGGGGCGACCGATGACCTCGAGCGGCTGGTCAGCTACCTCGAGCCGTGCGGCATGGGCAACCCGGCGCCGGTCTTCGGGGTGCGCGCCGCAAGCTTTGCGGAGTGGCAGACGGTGGGACAGAATCACCTCAAGGGCAACCTGCGGCAGGGCGGCCAGCGGCTCCCCGCCATCGGGTTCCAGATGGCCGACCGCACCCGCGCGTTCGTGGGTCGCGGGCCGGTGGACGCCGCCTTCAGGTTGGAGCGCAATGAGTTCCGCGGGGTGAGTTCGCTCCAGGCCCGATTGCTGGCGCTCGCGCCGCATGCGCCTGTCGCGGCGGGCGAGCCCGTCGCCGGGTGATGCGCATCACGGGCGGGGAGTGGAAGGGACGACGCCTCACCCCGCCGGCGGACGGCCGGGTCCGCCCGACCGGCGAGCGGGTTCGCGAGGCCTGGATGAGCATCCTCGGCGCCGAGCTCAAGGGGGCTCGGGTGCTCGACCTCTACGCCGGATCGGGGGCGCTCGGCCTGGAGGCCCTGTCGCGCGGCGCCGAGCATGTCACCTTCGTGGAGATGGCGCCCGCATCGCTGGCGGCCTTGCGCGCCAACATCGAAGCGCTGGGTGCCTCGTCTCGGGTAACGGTGCGTCGGGCGGATGCCCGGCGCTTCGTGGAGCGCCTGGAACCCGGGGCCTACGACCTCGTGTTCGCAGACCCGCCCTGGTCGCTGGCCCTGGATGCCCCACTCGTGAGCCGGTTTCGGAAGGTCCCCTTCGCCCGATGGCTGGTGGTGGAACACCCCTCGGCCACCCATCTTGAGGGGGATGACACCCGGCGCTACGGCGACACCGCCCTTACCTTTGTGCAGGCCCCATGACACGGATTGCGATCTATCCCGGCTCGTTTGATCCGCCGACGCGTGGCCACGAAAACCTGGTGCGCCGGAGTTTGGCGCTCTGCGACCGGCTGGTCGTGGCTGTGGCGGTGCACCCGTCCAAGGAGCCGCTCTTCACGACCGAGGAGCGCTTGGACCTCCTGCGCCAGGCCGTGGGCGAAGACCCACGCATCAGCTACCAGCAGGTCCAGGGGCTCGTGGCCGAGTTCGCTCGCACCGTTGGCGCCACGATGTTGATTCGGGGTCTGCGCGCCGCCGGTGATTTCGAGTATGAGCTGCAGATGGCGCTGATGAACCGGCAGCTGAATCCGGAGCTCGACACCGTCTTCCTGGCGCCCGCCTTTGACCAGACCTACATCAGCTCCAGCCTGGTGCGCGAGGTGGCCCGCTACGGCGGGGATGTGTCCACGCTGGTGCATCCGTCGGTGGCCTCGGCGTTGGAGGCTCGCTTCAGCCGGTGACCTTCCGACGGCAATTGCTCGAGCGTGCCGCGGCACGCCGGGCCACCATCGTCCTGCCCGAGGGTGGGGACGCCCGGATCCAGCAGGCTGCGGAACGCCTGCGCGGCGAGGGGATCGCCACACCGCTCGTCCTGGGTCGTGGGGGCCTGGACCCTGCCACCGACCCGCGCCGCCAGGCCGTGGCGGACCTGCTGCGCAAGCGCCGGCCCGACAAGGTTCGCGACGGCATCCACGCGCTCGACCTGGCGGCGGACCCGCTTCGCTTCGGGGCGGGCCTGGTGGCACTGGGTGAGGCGGATGGCTGTGTCGCCGGGGTCGGGAACACCACGGCGGACGTCCTCCGCGCGGCGCTCTGGGCCATCGGCCCCGCCGAAGGCATCGGGGTGGTGAGCTCGGCGTTCTACATGGTGCTTCCCGATGACCGGGTGCTGACGTTCACCGACTGCGCGGTCGTGCCGCAGCCCACACCCGAGCAGCTCGCCGCGATCGCCATGGCGGCGGCGGGCGACCGCCACCGGCTGGTGGGAGATGCGCCCCGGGTGGCGTTCCTGTCCTACAGCACCCGGGGCAGCGCCGAGGGCGAGCCGGTTGCGCGGGTCCGGGTGGCGACCGAATATTTCCAGCGTCGGATGCCCGGCGTGGTCAGCGATGGGGAATTGCAGGTCGATGCCGCGCTGGTGCCCGCCATTGCCACGCGCAAGGCCCTGGGCTCCGCCGTGGCGGGACAGGCGAATGTCCTGGTCTTTCCGAACCTGGATGCGGGCAACATTGCCTACAAGCTGGTGGAACGCCTGGCGGGGGCGGCGGCACTCGGGCCGCTTCTGCAGGGTCTGGCCCGGCCGATGTCCGACCTGTCCCGCGGTTGCAGCGCTGACGACGTGGTCGAGGTGGTCGCGATGGTGGCGCTGCAGGGCGCCGGGACCGGCACTCCAACGGAGGAATCATGAGCGTGACATCCCGAACCACCGACGACGGCGTCGTGGTGGTGGCCGTCGAGGGGCAGTTGATCGTGGGTAACCGCCAGGAACTCAAGAACCTCGTGCACGAGGCGCTGGAGCGCGGCGGCCGGAAGTTCGTGATCGACTGCTCTCGCACCGGGTACATCGACTCCTCCGGGCTTGGCGCCCTCGTGTCGATGTCGCGGAAAGTCCGCGAGAGCGGCGGGGAGCTGCGGATCGCCGGCCTGAACGAGGACCTGCGTTCGCTCTTCGAGCTCACCAAGCTGGACACGCTGTTCCCGATCCTGGAGACGCCAGAACAGGCGCTCGCCGGGTTCTGAGCCGGTGAGGCTGTTCCGGTGACGGCGCCCCTCCGATTCACCGTCCGTCGCTCGCCCGAGGACGCGGCGGACAGTGGGCCGGTCTGTGTCCTGCTGGACCTCCCCTGCGACCTCGAGTGCATCGAGGAGGCGGTCGAGCTGCTGGCGCTCCACTGTTTCGCCGGCCGCCGGCCGGGCCAGCGGACCGCCTTCCGCTTCCGGGTGGCCCTGGCGGAGGCCCTCGCCAACGCGATGCGGGCCAGCGACCGAGGCACCGGGGAGCCGGGGCGCCGCGTCAACGTCTCCGCCGAGCTCCACCTCGAGACGGTGCGCGTCTCGGTCT
>JBHEPH010000148.1:0-3523 GCA_046260395.1 Gemmatimonadales bacterium | reverse complement strand
CTACTCAGCCCAGCTCGTCCGCGAGCGACAAGACCGGCCCGGTCCGGCGACTTCCGCGACGAGTCAGTCGCCACCGCAGCGGAATCGCAGGTTCGCGCCTCGTCCGATAAGGGATTGCCCTACAGGAAAATGGTGGTCTGCCCGTCTATCGGGGCGCCTTGGGCCCGGTACCTTGGTGCTGCGGTTGAGAATCAATCTCAAGCGAATAGAGAGGGCGTGGCCAATGATCTCGAGGGTGAAGCGACTGGTTCTCGTGTCCCTGCTGGTGGGACCCGTAGTGGCGGTGGGTCGGGTGATGGGAACGGTGCTGGCGGACGGGGAGCCGGTGCCGTTCGCACAGGTCGGGGTGAAGGGCTACGCGGCCCGGACGCTGGCGAACGCGGAGGGTCGTTACGTCCTGGCGGGGCTGAAGCCGGGGCGGTATGTGCTGCTGGTCTCATCGTTGGGGTACGGGACCACGGAAGTGGCGGTGGCGGTGGAGGCGGAGTTGACGGTGCGGCAGGACGTGCGGCTGACGCGTGAGGCCATCGGGATGAACCCGATCGTGGTGACGGCCACGCGGAAGCAGACGTTCGTGAGCGAGAGTCCGGTGAAGGTGGACGTGGTGCCGGCGCGGTTCCTCCAGACGATGGCGTCGTCTAGCCTGATGGAATCGATTCAGCATGTGAACGGGCTGTACGTGCAGAACGACTGCGCGGTCTGCTACACGAACAACATCCGCATCAACGGGATGGAGGGTCCGTACACCTCGGTGCTGATAGACGGTCAGCCGATCATGAGTTCGCTGGCGAGTGTCTACGCTCTGAACGGGATCAACCCGGCGCTGATCGAGCGGATCGAGATCATCAAGGGGCCGAGTTCGACGCTGTACGGGTCGGACGCCATGGCGGGTGTGATCAACGTGATCACGAAGGACCCGCGCTTCGCGCCGCGGCTGTCGCTGAACGTGCAGCGGACGGACCACGGGTCGACGAGCCTGGACGTCTCGCTGGCGCCGGCGGGTGCGGGGCCGGTGCAGGCGCTGTTGAGCGGGAGCTACCATCGCCAGGGTGAATTCCTGGACGCGAACGGGGACAACTATGCGGACATCACGCTGGACACGCGGGTCACGCTGTTCGGGAAGGTGCACGTGGACGCGCAGCGAGGGGGCGGCCTGTCGGTGGTGGGGAAGTACTACCATGAGGACCGGTTCGGCGGGGAGCGGGGGTGGACGAAGGAGCATCGGGGGAGCGGCGAGGTCTACGGCGAGTCGATCTACACGGACCGGTTCGAGCTGCTGGGGAACTGGGGGCTGCCGCTGCAGGACGAGGATGTGCGGGTGGAGTTCTCGGCCACGCACCACGTGCAGGACGCGTACTACGCCGATACGCCGTACAACGCGGAGCAGCAGGTACTCTCGGCAACGCTGTTGTGGGACCGGTCGTTGGGGTTGAGGAACGATTTCATTGCCGGGGTCGGCGCGGACCTGGAGAGCTTCGATGACGAGTCGCCGGCCACGGCCGAGCCGGTCCGCAGCGTCACCCCCGGGGCGTTCGTCCAGAACGAGTACTCGGCGGGAGAGGGTCTCAAGCTGCTGGGCGGTCTCCGCTTCGACCACCACGGGCACCACGGATTGATCCTCTCGCCCCGGGCCGCGATCAAGGCGGAGCTCTTCGATGCCACCACGGTCCGGGTGAACGCGGGCACCGGGTTCCGGGTCGTGGACCTGTTCACGGAGGACTATGCCTCTCTGACCCACACCCGTCGGCTCGTGACCGCCGATGACCTGGACCCGGAGCGGTCCTACAACCTGACGGTGAACCTCAACCAGGTGGTCGACTGGGGGAACAATCCCATGATGATCGATGTGGACGGGTTCTACACCTACTTCACGAACCGGATCATCCCCGACTACGACAGCGATCCGGCCCGGATCGTCTACCACAACCTGGACGGCTTCGGCGTGACCCGGGGGATCGGGATCTCGCTGAACCAGAACATGACGGTGCTCCCCTTCTTCTATACCCTGGGGCTCACCGTCCAGGACGTGTTCTACGAGGATGGCGGGGTCCGGGAGGACGAGCTGTTCGCGGCGGAATACAAGGCCGTCTGGAGCGCCACCTACCGCGTCGAGCCGCTAAGACTGGCTCTCGACTACGCCGGGACGGTGGTGGGACCCATGCGACTCCCGGCCTATGAGGCGCCGTTCCAGCGCAGCACCCGGTCGGAGCCGTACTCGGTCCACAACCTCATGGCCACCTGGACCGCCGCCGCCGGCGTCGAGCTGTACGCCGGTGCGAAGAACCTGTTCGACTTCGCGCAGCCCAGTCCCATCGTGGACCCGGAAAACCCGTTCGGGGATCGCTTCGACACGGCCTGGGTCTACGGCCCCATTTACGGTCGGAGCCTGGTGCTGGGCGGACGGTACCTGCTGGGTCGATGAGCCTGCCGGACCGATGAAAGGCCCGCTCGGCTGGATCGAGGTGAGAGTCCTGGTGAGGGTCCTGGCGATGCTGGCGATCTGCGCGGCGGTGGGGGCTTCGGCCACCGCCGCGCAGGTTGTACACGACGAGCTCGATGTGGTGGGCGTCGCCGACTACGCCTGGGCGCTGGAGACCCTGGACGGACGGTCCTTCTCCCTCGCCGAGTACCGGGGTGAGGTGCTCGTGATCAACGCGTGGGCCACCTGGTGCACCCCCTGCGTAGCCGAGCTCGCTTCCCTGGCCGCGCTGCGGGAGGCGGTGGCGGGCGCCGGCGTCCGATTCCTCTTCGTGAGCCCGGAAGACCGCGAGCCCGTGAGGCGATTCGTCCGGCGGTACGGCTACGGGTCGCTCCCGGTGGCGGTCGAGGACGGCCGGATGCCCGATGCCTTCGGTCTCTCGGCGCTGCCCACGACCTGGATCATCGACCGGGCCGGCCGGATCGTGCTCCGCCATCGGGGTGCCGCCGACTGGAATCGTCCGGCTCTCCAGGACTTCCTCCGCTACCTCGCCTCATCCTGATCCGGCCGGCTCCGGTGGGTGGCGCTATCCTCCTGGAAAGGGTGATCGACCCCGCGGGGATGGGCTCCTGCCGGTCAGCCCCTGCTCAGCCCGAGCTCATCGCTGATCTCCCGCGTGGCTGCGATGACATTGGCGATGTGCTCGTCGAAATCGATGCCGATGAGTTCGGCACCGTTCCGGACACTTTCGCGGTCAACGCCGGCAGCGAAAGCGGAGTCGCGCATCTTCTTCTTCACGGATTTCGGCTTCATGTCGTCGATGCCGGTGGGCCGGACGAGGGCGGTGGCGGTGATGAGTCCGGTGATCTCGTCGCACGCCACGAGCGTCCGATCCAGCGGGGTTTCCGGCTCGACGCCGGTGAAATCACCGCGATGGGCGAGGATGGCGTGGAGCACCTCGTCGGGATAGCCGCGGGCCCGGAGCTCATCGACGGCCTTGAGCGGGTGCTCGTCCGGGTGCTTCTCCCAGTCCAGGTCGTGGAGCAGCCCCGCGAGGCCCCAGAGTTCCTCGTCGGCGCCCTGCTCCCGGGCGTAGCTGCGGAC
>JBHEPH010000147.1:0-3541 GCA_046260395.1 Gemmatimonadales bacterium | reverse complement strand
CGCGGTGAGGTGGAGGATCTTGTAGAAGGTGTAGGACATGGATTCGCTTTCAGGGTCCGGGGACGAGGGGAAACGTTCGGGCTCTGGCCGTGGCGATCACGGCATGGTCAGCCGAGCAGGTCGTCGAGCACCTTGTCCACCACCTCGACGAGGCGACCCTGGACGATGGTGCTGAGGACATCCACCGCCTCGAGCGGCAGGCTCTCACGGTGCTTGCGATCACGCTCGAAGCGGACGATCTGGCCAAGGAGGACGGCGGCCTGGGTGTCGGGGATCTCATCCTGCCCGGGCGGGGTGAAACCGGTGGCCTGGTCGTACCGGGCACCCGGCAGGCTCGCCGACCAGGGGTCGGCGTCCGCACCCTCCTCGGTGTCGTCGAGGTCTCCGGGCTTCAGCTCCACCAGCGCGAAGAGCTGGCACTGCAGCCCCGGAGGCGCCTCGCGGGCGGCCAGGACCAGCCGGGTCGGTTCGCGGAAGAAGTCGCGCTGCTGGATCATCTCCGCCGCCTCCTCGGGCACGGCGCAGCGGGCCACCAGGCGCCCCCCCAGGAACGACCCGAGGACCACCATGCCATCGGGGGCACGGTCGTCCTGGACCCGCTCCACGAGGAGCGGCAGCGGCTGTTCCGTGGCCACGATGACGCCAGCGGGCGACTCCGGGCTGCCGGATTGGTCGGGTGATGCGTGGTCCATGCAGGGAATTTACACCGGTGACCCCACGGTGGGCTTGTCGGGGCCCGCCGTGGCTGTCATGTTCCGGTCGTGATCGAGTCCCCCGACGCTGGCCATCCCGTTCTCTCCGCCGTGCTCGCCGGGCTGCTCGTGCTGGGAGCCGTGGCCGTGGTCCTTGTGGGCGTTCCCTCCCCGCTCTTCGATCTCGACCGCCACGCGGTTCCGAAGGAACTGGTGGTCCACGCCGTGGCCCTGCTGGCGCTTCCCGCCCTCGCCTGGTCGGTGCATCGGATCCGGCTGACGATCCCCGAGTACTTCGTGCTCGCGTGGGTGCTCTGGAGCGCGCTCTCCGCGCTCTTTGCCACCAACTACTGGCAGGCGTTCCGTGCCACCGGCCTGACGATCTCCGCCGGGGTGATCTTCTGGATGGCCCGCCGGGCGGCCGGCGGCGGGCGTCAGCGCATGGTGCTGGCCGGCCTCTGTGGTGCCGCCGTCATCGCCGCGGGCACCGGCTTGGCGCAAGCGTACGGGGTGGAGCACTGGATCTTTGCTGATTCTCGCGCGCCGGGCGGCACGCTGGGCAACCGCAACTTTCTGGCGCACCTGAGCGTGATCATGCTCCCGGTGTTGCTCCTGCTGACACTGCGGGCCCGCCGCGCCCTGCCGCTGGTGCTCGGGCTGGTCGGTCTCGTGGCATCCGTCGGAATGGTCAGCCTGACGCGATCGCGCGCCGCGTGGCTGGCCGCTGCCGTGGCCCTCTCGCTGCTGGCCGTGGCGGCGATCATCGCCCGGCGCCCCGGTGGGTGGGCGCTCCCGGCGGGCCGGACGCGCACCGTGTTCCTGGCCATGCTGGTCGGGGCCTTGGGGGCATTGGTGCTCCCCAACGCGCTCACCTGGCGCTCCGATTCCCCCTATCGCGACACGCTCGGCGCGCTGGTCAACTACCAGGATGGCTCCGGGCACGGTCGCCTGATTCAGTACCGCAACTCGCTGGAGCTGGTGAAGCAATCGCCGGTCTTCGGGACGGGGCCTGGCAACTGGGCGGTGGAGTATCCGCGGGTCTCGACCGATGGCGATCCGGGCTTCGCGGGGTGGGCGCCCATTCCTACGAACCCGTGGCCCAGCAGCGACTGGGTGGCGATGATCTCCGAACGGGGGCCGGTGGGGGCCGGGCTTCTCCTGCTGGCCGGCCTCAGCATGGCGGTGATGGGGGTGCGACGGCTCAGGCACGAGGATCCCGAGGCGGCGCACACCGCGGCGACGCTCCTGGCGGTGGTGGCGGCCACGGCGGTGTGCGGCGCCTTCGACGCCGTGCTCCTGCTGGCGCCACCGACCCTGCTGTTCTTCGCGAGCGTGGGGGTGCTGCTGCCTGACGCCGGCCCGGTGTTCGAGCGGAAGCTGTCACGCCGGGTCACCATCTTCCTGCTGCCGCTCCTGGTGGGGCTGATGACGGCATTTGCCGGGCGCAGTGCCGCGCAGCTCGCCGCCATCGTGACCGCGGGTGACGGCCGCGACCTTGGCCGCGTCCACCAGGCCTCGCGACTCGACCCCGGCAACCTCCGCCTGCAGCTGATCCAGGCGATGCGGCTGCCCTGCAACCAGGCCCGGGCGCATGCGCGGCAGGCGTTGCGGCTCTATCCGCACCACCCATCCGTGAAGCGCGCGGTGGCGCGGTGCCGGGCGGGGACGTTTACCTAGGCGGACAGGCGGACAGGCGGACAGGACGGGAGAGGGCCAGCGGGAGATGCGGCGATCGCATCTATTGATGGATCAACATCTGTAGGGTTATACTTGATTCATGGCATCGCCCACGAGTCAGCTCCAGCAGGAGCTCAAGCAGTCGGTCCCGTTCAGCTCGGCGGCGCAGGAGGCGGTCCTCGGGGTACTGCGCACCGCCGACCTGCTGCATCGCCGCATCGCGGCACTTCTCGGCCCCCTCGGCGTGTCCAACCAGCAATACAATGTGCTGCGGATCCTGCGGGGCTCGGGCGAGCGGGGTATCCCGACGCTGGAAATCGGTGACCGGATGATCGAGCAATCCCCCGGGGTGACCAGGCTGGTGGACCGGCTGATTGCCCATGGCTGGGCCGAACGGGTGCGCTGCACGAACGACCGGCGCGTGGTCTACTGCCGCATCACCCCAGCGGGCCTCGACCTGTTGGCCAAGGCCGACGCACCGATGGAGGGGGCCGACCGCGCCCTGATGGGGGCATTGAGTGAGTCGGAGCAACGCACCCTGGTCGGCCTGCTGGACCGGGTGCGGGGGGGGTAGGGCCGCGGTAACTCGCGGCCCTGATTGCCAACCCGTCCGTCGCGTGCCGTATCGTCGTCATCGCTTCGATTAAGGGACATCCTGGGCCGGATCGTCGTGCACTGGTCGTACCATCGCAATCCGTTGAAGACCATCCGCATCCTCGATCCATCCATAAAACGCGCCGCCGGACACGACCCGCGGATGGAACATCGGTGGCATCGTCACGTCCCGAGTATTTCCCCTGGGCTGAACGGCGCGCCATGCGCGTCCAAACCCCCGAGGATCATCCACCGTGTCAAACTCCTGCAGCCATGCCGTACCATCGCGATCGCAAAGCAGGTTGACCGCTGGTGGAGTCGTTGCCGAGAAACCTGGACCCATCTGCGCGACCAGCACCTGCAACGACGGCAGCGCTGCCCCGGCGCTCGGGCCCTGTCGCCGCGTTTCCACCTCGACCGCGAGCCGGGCATAGCGTACCCGATCACTCCGAGACACCGGGCGTACCGGCATCGCTGCCCGTTGTCGGTTTAGCTCGTCACCCGTTGGGCTGTACCATATCACCTCATCGCCGCGCGGGGAGTAGACTGCGATCAATTCTTTGTTGCAGACGGCCCAG
>JBHEPH010000146.1:0-3553 GCA_046260395.1 Gemmatimonadales bacterium | reverse complement strand
GAGGCGTCGTCTGACGAGACCATCGCGACGGTCTTCGACCTCACGCGGAAGCTGGGCAAGACGCCCGTGGTGGTGGGAGACGGGCCCGGGTTCCTGGTGAACCGGGTGCTCACGCCCTACCTGAACGAGGCGGGCTACCTGCTGGCGGAAGGTGGCGCGATCGCGGAGATCGACGAAGCGCTGGTCGATTTCGGCATGCCCATGGGCCCGCTCCGGCTGCTGGACGAGGTGGGGCTGGACATTGCGCGTCACGCCGGCGAGACCATGCACGAGGCGTTCGGGGAGCGGCTCGCCCCCTCCCCCGCCCTGGGGGCGCTGGAGGACACGGACCGTCTCGGCCGCAAGAACGGCCGGGAGGAGCACCCCGACCAGTCCATCTACGTTGACCTGAAGGCCGTGGTCGGGAAGGAGCGCAAGGCGGTGCCGCCCCGGGAGGTGGTGGACCGGTGCGTGCTGCCCATGGTCAACGAGGCCGCCCGGATCCTGGAGGAGGGGATCGCCCGCTCTGCCGGGGATGTGGACCTCGCCATGATCACCGGCACCGGCTTCCCGCCCTTCCACGGCGGGCTGCTGCGCTGGGCCGACCGGATGGAGCTCGCCACGGTGCTGGCCAAGCTGGAGTCGTTCGAGCGCGCGCACGGCGTACGCTTCCAGCCGGCTCCGCTCCTGCGCCGGAAGGTGGAAGCGGGCGAGAGGTTCTACGACTGAGGGGCACGCTGCCCCGCCCCGTCCGGATCCATTACCGGCGCCCGCCCGACCGGGAGCAGGTGTTCGAGCAGACGCTCGTCCACGAGACAGGGTCAGTGCTCGTCACGTACATGGCCGAGGCGGGCGTGCCCCGGCCGGTCACGGTGGACGACCGGGTCGTCCTCGAGGCCCGCTCGCCCGCCGTCTGGTTCACCTTCCCCGCCGCCCACCACGACATCGGGCGCTTCCACACCCCCGCCGGCGAACTCACCGGCTACTACGCGAATATCCTGACGCCCGTAGCCATCCGGCCGGGTGAGGGCGGCCCGCCCGACCAGTGGCACACAACGGACCTCTTCCTCGACCTCTTCATGACGCCGGCCGGCCGGATCCACGTCCTCGACCGCGACGAGCTGCGGGACGCCGTGGCCCGGGGCTGGGTCAACGACCGCACCGCCGCGGCCGCGGAACGGGAAGTGAACCGGCTGGCCCGGCTCGCTCGGCAGGGAGCGTGGCCGCCGGCGGTGGTGGACGAGTGGCCTCTGGAGCGGGCACGGTCCGCGGCCCGGGGCTGAAGGGGGCCAGCGCGGCGCGGCGCGGCGCGGCACAGATCGCCGATGGCCGGGGTACGCTCGTGCGGAAGCATCCAATCGTGGTTTTCCGGAGGAAGCATGCAGCAGAGCACACGACGCGCCGTCGGCATTGCACGCGCCGCGGTCCCCACCGCCGCCCTGGGCCTCGGCCTGCTGCTGATGCTGGTCGGGTCCCCCGCCCCGCTGTGCGCCCAGGTCACCCCCCGGGCGACGGCCTCCGCCCCGGCGGCGGAGTCGCCTGTGGAGCGGGCACTGGAGAGCCGGGCCAAGGGCAGCGCGGACGCCGGCGTGGTGGTCTTCGAGATCGCGGACTTCCAGTGCCCCTACTGCGCCACCTTCGCCGCAACCGTTGCCCCGGCCCTGGACGAACGGTACGTGGAGCCGGGCCACGTCCACTGGATCTTCGTCAACCTCCCCCTCCACAGCCACCCACTGGCCTGGCACGCCGCCGAGGCCGCCCTCTGCGCCGGCGCCGCCGGTGACCAGTTCTGGCCCATGCACGACCGGCTGTTCGAAGAGCAGGACGAATGGGGCGCGGACTCCGACCCCGCCGCACGCTTCGCCACCTACGCCGCCGACCTCGGCGTGCCCGCCGACCCCTACGCCGCGTGCACGGAGGGCGACCAGGTCGCTTCCCTGATCCTGCAGGATCTCGGCTCCGCCATCAGCGCAGGCATCACCGGCACACCCACGTTCATCATCATGAAGGGCCAGGAGGTGGTCGAGCGCATGGTGGGAGTGCAGTCGATCCTCGAGTGGTCACAGGTCCTGGATAACGCGCTGGGGCGGTAGGGCCGCCGAGCCGATTGCGAGCCCTCCGGCGAGCCATTTGCCCGGTCGCGCAGCGACCGGGCCCGGCGCTCCCCCCGCGCGCCCGCCCCTGGCCCGTCGCACCTCCGGCAACGCGAGCACAAACGCCAGAACCGACAGGATCGCCGACAGTATGCACCACTGACACCACGCGCCGATGACGAACTCCTCGAGATAGCTGAGGTAGACGGAAAAGAGGAGCGCGCTGGAGGTGAGGGCGAGGAGGGCGGCCGGCACCCATCGTGAGGGCGCAAAGCGGGGCTGGACCCCGGCCATGGCCACGGCGAGCATGAGGAGGTATCCGGCGAGGCCCCAGGCGGCGACGGGGACCCCAAGGAAGTAGGCCCAGGGCGAGTTCTGGACGACCTCGCAGCCGCCCGTCCCGCACAGGATGGTGCCGAAGGCGCCCAGCTTGTACAGGAGCATGTAGAGCGCCACGAACACCCCGATGAGTGCGATCGCGGCGATCGCCATCCGGTTGCGGGTGTCGAGGAGGGGCGCCTCGGTCACTCTTGGCTACCGAGCGGGGCGTCTTCCTGGAGTGCCTCTTCGATCACCGTCCTGAGGTTGGCGGCGGTGGGGTTGTCGATGCGCCGGTTGTTGACAATGACGGTGGGCGTTCCGGACAGACGCAGCTGCGAGGCCAGCATGTAGTTGGCGCTGACCACATCGGCGAACTGGTCGCTGCGGAGGCACTGCTCGAAGGCGTTCTCATCGAGGCCCACGTCGGCGGCATACTCCACGAAGTCGTCCTGGACGCCTCCCGAGGCGTAGGCCCAGCTGCCCTGTTCCTCGAACAGCTTGTCGTGATAGACCCAGTACGCGGCGTTGACCTCGCCGGGCACCTGCTGGAGCGACGCGGGCGCGGCCAGCTCCTGGGCTCCGGCGCAGCGCGCGGCGCGGGCGGAGAGGACGGCGTGGGCGTGGATGCTGACCAGGGGGAAATCGTAGTAGGTGAACTGGGCCTGTCCCGTGGTGACGTACTGGTCCACGATGGCCGGCCGGACCTGGAGGGAGAAGGTCCCGCACGCCGGGCACTGGAAGTCACCGAACTCGACGATCTTCACGGGCGCATCGGCGCGTCCGAGACGGATGGGCGTGGCCTGGTCATAGAGCGTCCGGGCGTCCTGCATCTCGAGCTCCACGAGCTCCGTGGCCGCCGAGCCACCACCACCGCCCAGCAGCGCGTAGCCGAGGACGATCACCCCGGCCAGCGCAATGACGCCCAGCACCGTGTAGAACAAGGTGTTGCCGCCGCCCTTCCCGGCGACGTTCCCTTTCCGCTGATTCTGCGCCACGTCGAAAACACTCCCGTCCTCAGGCCGGGGCAAAGTCGCCCCGATAGTCGTTCCGGTCGATAATGGTGGGGAAGATGACCGCGAGGCCCCAGCGATTCAAGGGGTGGTGCCGCCGCGGACAATGGCGTCGAGGACGGCGCCAGTGTCGGACAGATCCTCGAAGAC
>JBHEPH010000145.1:0-3598 GCA_046260395.1 Gemmatimonadales bacterium | reverse complement strand
ATGCCACCGCACGGCTCAACATGGCCATCGGCGGCGTGCGGCTGGTGCTGCCCGAGGGGGTCGGCGTGCGGCTGACGATGGACCGTTTCCTGGCCAGCTTCCAGCCGTCGGGGTTGACGCGAGTGGACGGCTCGAGCGCTTATCAATCCGCGGACTATGAGACCGCCCAGCGAAAGCTGGAGATTGCGGTGAGTTCGACGCTGGGTGGGGTCGAGGTGGTGTGGCGGTAGGGGGGCGTGCCTCGGGCGCGCCCGTCCTGCGGGCGGGCCGGCCGGAAATCAGGCATCCCAAGGGAAGGACGCAAGCCCCGACCGAGGGATCTCAAGCTCGGTGAGAGGGTGAGACTGAGACCCCTCCCCCTCGCGAGCTCGCGGTCGGGAGGACCACATTCTGGCCTGTCCGCCCATCCGCCCATCCGCCTACCCCCGCAAAATCGGCATCACCACGCCGACCTCCGCCACCCGCTCAACCACCGCGTTGGCGGCGCGCTGCATGGCCTGGCCCGCCGGTGACATCGGTTCCATCACCAATATTGGCTGCCCCTCATCAGCGTGATCCGCCAGTTTCGGCTGCAAGGGCACCTCGGCCAGCAGTGGCACGCCGAGCTCCTGCGCCAGGCGCCGGCCGCCGCCCTCGCCAAAGAAGCTGACCTTCAGCCCGGTGGCGGCGTCGGTGTAGGCGCTCATGTTCTCCACCACGCCCAGCACCGGCACGTTGACCTTCTCGAACATCTTGGCGCCGCGGAGCGCGTCCCCCACCGCCACCTCCTGCGGGGTGGTGACGATGACCGCGCCGGCCACCGCAATGGACTGCACCAGCGACAGTTGGGCATCGCCGGTGCCGGGGGGCATGTCCACGATGAAGTAGTCGAGTTCGCCCCAGGCCACGTCGCGCAGGAACTGGTTCAGGATCTTCATGATGATCGGGCCGCGCCAGATTGCCGCGGCGTCGCGCTCCACCAGGAAGCCAAGCGACATAAGCTTGACCCCATGCGCCTCGAGCGGCTGGATCCGCCCTTCCACGACCGGCGGCCGCTCGTTGATCCCGAACATCCGCGGGATGCTGGGGCCGTACACGTCGGCGTCCATGATCGCAACTCGGTGACCCGCCTGCGCCAGCGCCACCGCCAGGTTGGCGGCCACCGTGCTCTTGCCCACCCCGCCCTTCCCCGACGATACCGCAATGACCCGCCCCAGCTCCGGCATCTCGGAGGGGCTTGGCGCCGGCACCCCGGCCTGCGCCGACTGCGGCGGTCCGTGCGTCACCTTGGTGGGGCCGGCCGGGTCCACGACCGTGATCTTGATGCCGTCGGCGCGCACTCCCTCCACCGCGGCCACCGCCTTGCGCGCCTCACGCACCAGCGTACCGGGGTCCTCGCGGCCGAGGAGAAAGGTGAACGCCACGGCGCCGTCCTCGGTGACAGCGAGGTCGCGGATCACCCCGGCGGAGAGGAGATCGTTCTCGAGGCGTGGGTTCTGGATCTTGGAGAGGGCGGCCATGACGCGACCCTCGAGTGCGTTGCTCACGTCAGTTCCTCATTGTGGTGTGCGCGGTAACCGGAGGGCTCCGCCGCGATCGAGTGAAAAGCTATCCACAGATTACACAGATTTCGCAGATTGACCCTGCACCAGATGGGCTAGTGGCTCAGCGCGTGGCGCAGTGTATTCTGGGGTCAACTGCATTTCCCAGCGGCCTCCCACAGCCAAGCCCGGTTCAGCGCATTGAAGGCTCATGTAGGGGAGTTCCCTACAAGCACCAGGGAAGTGGCCTTTTGGTTCGGCCCGCCTGGCGGCACGAACCATCTGCGGAATCTGTGTAATCTGTGGATCGACCCCTCTATTGCCGGTGAGGCATCCCTCGCTTCGCTCGAGACAGGGCCCTCGCCCCTGCGCTGTGCGATACGCAATCTGCGGGTCAGACCGCCACAATCTCCCGCACCTCGGGCACCCGCTCCCGCATCCGCACCTCGATCCCCTGCTTCAGCGTGATCGTGCTGGCGGCGCACCCTTGGCACGTCCCGCCGAGCCGGAGGAGCAGCGTTCCGTCGGAGTTGTCGAAATCGATTATCTCCACCGACCCCCGGTGCGAGGCGATATACGGCCGCATCGTGTCGAGGGTGGCTTCGATCCGATCGAGTACGTCAGCCGTTGTTGTCACAGCAATTCCTAGTAATCATGTCGGAATATATCCCCGGTCCCCGGCTGGTCAATGTGCCGCGCCCCCGTTCAGGTACTCCCGGGCGGCGCTCAGGATCCGCGCCTGCACCTCGGCCATGCTCCCTTCCAGCGACACCCCGGCGGCCTTGGTGTGGCCGCCACCCCCAAATTGCTTCGCAAACGCCGCCACGTCCACCTTGCCCACCGACCGCAAGGACACCTTTACCCTTCCTTGGTGGATCTCGCGAAAGAGCAGCGCCAGCCGTACCCCCGCGATGGACCGCGGGAACTCCACCACCCCATCCAGGTCGTCCGCCGTCACCCCATGCCGCTCCACCGCGCCCGGCGGTACGGTCACCCATGCCAGGCCGTACTCTGGCTCCACCACCAGCGTCTGCAGCGCCTCGGCGAAGAGCCGCGGACGGCCCTCGGGGGCATTGGCATAGACGTCCACATACACCGATTCCGGATCCACCCCGGTCTCGAGCAGCTCCGCCGCAATGCGCAGGGTTCTGGGGTGGGTATTCGAGAAGCGGAAGCCGCCGGTATCGGTCACCAGCGCCACATAAAGGGCGCGGGCCGCTGCCTGGGTCACTTCCCACCCGCAGGCCTTGGCAATCTCGAAGATCAGCTCGCCGGTGGCGGCCGCCCCGGCATCCACATAGCGGGGGCCGTCCGGCAGAACACCCTCGCTGACATGATGATCCACGCACGCCACCGGCACGCCGGCATCGCGCACGGTGTCCGACAGCATCCCCAGGCGGCCCAGATCGGCGATGTCCAGGACCACGATCACATCCGCCTTGCGGAGCGTCTTCACCGCCTCGGCGGTACGATCCAGCCCGGGCATGTCAGCGAAGAGAAAGTCGAATCGCGGCGGGGTCGGGGTCGGGTTGGCGATCGCGACGTTCACCCCGAGCGCCTTGAGCATGTGAGCCAACCCGACTTCGCTGCCCAGCCCGTCGCCGTCCGGATTGACGTGGGTGGTGAGCACCACCCGTTGGCCAGGGGTCAGGAGGCTGCTGAATGCGTGTGCGGCAAGGATCTTCTCGGCGGGGAGCGAAATCGACATGACTGAAAGATAAGCGGGGAGAAAGGTAAGAGGTGAGAGGTAAGAGGGAACTGCGATGCTCCGTGACTCGGCGTCCCTCCTCGCACGGTAAGAGGGAACCGCCCCTGAGTGCAGCTCCCTCTCACCATGCGAAGAAACCCATTGGTCCGGGAACTCAACAGTTCCCTCTCACCACGCGAAGCAGCCAGCCATTCAGGGAGTGCGACCGCTTCTCCCTTCTCGCTTCTCCCTTCTCGCTTCTACCGTACCCCAATCGCCCCCGCGTCATACAGCAGCGGCGCGCCCGGCCCGAGCGGCCAGCCGAAGAAAATCCAGACGGCGAACATCAGGCCCCAGGCAATCATGAAGGCAATCGAGAACGGCAGCATCG
>JBHEPH010000144.1:0-3883 GCA_046260395.1 Gemmatimonadales bacterium | reverse complement strand
CTGCCGGCTGATGCCGAACCGGAGATCGAACCGGCGCTCATCATGACGGAGACGATGGCCCGACTCTTTGAACGGCAGGGACACCGCACGATGGCACTGGCCATTTACGCCCAACTGGCCGAGAAGGAACCCGACAACCCGGACCTTGCCGCCGCCGTGGAGCGGCTGACGGCGGAGCTTTCGGCAAGCTCCGCCGCGCCGGGAGCCTCGGGAACGGGTGCGGTCGATGCTGCCGCGGTGGACGCGATCGCTGGTCGCGCCCCGTCCATCCCGGCGCAGGCGGCCCGCGAGTCTGAGCGGGGCTTGCGACTCGACGCCCCGGCCACACGCGCATCGGAGGACCTCTTCAGCCTCAGCGCGGTGTTTGGACCGGCACGACCGGTTCCCGCGGCGCAGTCAGCGGTGTTCGCTCCTGGCACCGAAGCCGCCGACAGGGAACCGTCCTTCGATGAGTTCTTCGGAGGGGAAGGGACGGCCGCGACGGATCGTGACCAGAGGGGTTCCGCTGGAGGGGAGGACCTCGAGCAGTTCACCGCCTGGCTCCGCAGCCTGAAGCGCTGAATGCGGGTTGCCGTCCTCAACGGCCCCAACCTGAACCTGCTGGGCCGCCGGGAGCCGGCGATCTACGGGGCGATGACCTTGGGTGAGCTCGAGACCCAGCTCCGTGCGGACGCGGCCCGGCTCGGTGTTTCACTCTCCTGGCTCCAGACCAACCACGAGGGTGAGCTGGTTGAGGCCATTCAGGCGCTGCCGGGAGCGGCGGACGCCCTGATCCTCAATGCCGCCGCCCTTACCCACACCAGTGTTGCGGTCCGCGACGCGCTGCTTGCCGTGCAAATCCCCTTTGTGGAAGTGCACCTGAGCAACCCGATGGAGCGTGAGTCGTTCCGGCACGTGTCGCTGACAGCAGACCTGGCCGTCGGGGTGATCGCGGGCATCGGGGCGGCGGGCTACCGCCTGGCCCTGGAGACACTGCACGCCCGCCATCATGCTGCCTGAGCCGCGGCTTGCCCGGCTCGCCGATCTTCGGGCGCGCCTTGGTGCCACCGGCCTCGAGCGGCTCCTGGTTACCCACCTCCCGAACATCCAGTACCTCACCGGATTTACCGGCACGGCGGGGTTCCTCGTGCTCGGCCCGACCGGGGCCGTGCTGATCACGGACTTCCGCTACGAGACCCAGGCCGAGCGCGAGGTCGGAACGGTCGTTACGGTCACGATCGAGCGGGCCAACACCTGGGACCGGTTGGGACGGGTCCTCACCGAACTCGGTGCGGGACCGCTGGGGTTCGAGGCCACCGCGATGACGGCGCGTGACCTGCGGCGTCTGCAGGCCCTGGTGAAAGGCCCGCTCCAGCCGACCGATGATCTGGTGGAAGGGTTGCGGTTGACCAAGGACGCCGGGGAAGTGGACGCGATCCGGCGGGCGGTGGCGGTGGCCCAGGATGCACTGGCCGCCATCCTGCCCGGGATCGCGGCGGGGCAACGGGAACTGGATGTCGCCGCTGAACTGGAACGGGCGCTTCGCCTCCGGGGGAGCGAGTGGCACCCGTTTCCGACGATTGTCGCGTCGGGCCCGCGCTCGGCGCTGCCGCATGCCCGCACGACCGACCGCGTGATCCAGCCCGGGGAGTGGCTCCTGCTTGACTTCGGCGCGCAGGTGGGCGGATACTGCGCGGACCTGACCCGGACCGTGGTGGTGGGACGGCGGGCCGATGCCCGGCAGCGCGAGGTGTATGAGGTCGTCCGCCAGGCCCAACTCCGCGCCCGAACCGGCATCCGCGCCGGCCAGCGGGGCCGGGATGCCGACCAGCTGGCCCGGTCGGTGATCGCCGAGGCCGGGTTTGGCGAGGCGTTCGGCCATTCCCTCGGCCACGGGCTGGGCCTGGAGGTCCACGAGGCCCCGCGCCTGTCCCCGACCGCCGAACTCCCGATTCCGGCGGGGGCGGTAGTCACGATCGAGCCGGGGATCTATCTTCCGGGGTGGGGTGGGGTCCGGCTGGAGGATGACCTCCATGTCACCCCCGGCGGCCCGGACCTGCTGTCAGACGGCCGCACGGAGCTCGTGGAACTCGTTTAGGAGCCAGTGTGGCGACAACGGCAGACATCAGGAACGGCCTCGTCATGGAGCTGGAGGGCCAGCTCATGCAGGTCAGCTATTTTCAGCACGTCAAACCAGGCAAAGGCGGAGCCTTCGTCCGGACCAAGCTCCGGAATGTCCGGACCGGGGCCGTCCTGGACCGGACGTTCACCTCCGGTGAGCGGATCACCGAGGTCCGCCTGGAGCACCGACCGATCCAGTTCAGCTATGCGGACGGGCACTTCTTCCACTTCATGGACATGCAGACCTACGATGACATCATGCTCAAGGATGACGTCATCGGGGCGGACCAGTTGAAGTACCTGAAGGAGGGGATGGAGTGCACCGGGCTGGTGCACCAGGACACGGTGATCCTGGTGGACCTGCCCAATTTCGTGGAGCTCGCCGTGGTGCGGACCGACCCGAGCGTCCGCGGGGATACCGCCACCGGCGGCACCAAGCCGGCCACCCTGGAGACCGGGGCGGTCGTGCAGGTGCCGCTCTTTCTGGAGGAGGGAGACGTGATTCGCGTGGACCGCCGTGACGACAAATACCTGACCCGCGTATGACGCCCGAGGAAACGAAGGACCTCGCGGAGCTGCTGTCAAAGATCCCTGGCGTGAAGGGGATCGAGTTCAAGGATGTCCGCCGGTTGACCGACCTGATCCGGGAGAGCCCCGAGATCGGTTCCATCGAGTTGCGCGGCTTCTTCGGGACGGGGGTCGTGATCACCCGCAGCGGCAGCGGGTGGCCGATGCCGCCGTCGGCGCCCGCCGGCTGGCCGGCCCCGGCGGCCGCCCCGGCGGCGCCAGCCCCTGGTCCCGTCGAGGAGGCGCCCCGGGCGGCATCGGCGCTCAAGGAGATCCGCTCCCCGATGGTCGGCACCTACTACGCCTCTCCGGAGCCCGGGGCCGAGCCCTATGTAAAGGTCGGCAGTCGGGTCTCGGCGGGCCAGACGGTCTGCATCATCGAAGCCATGAAGATCATGAATGAGATCGAGGCGGAGGTGAGTGGCGTGGTGCGTGAGGTGAGCGTTGAAGATGCCCAGGCCGTCGAATTTGGTCATGTCCTCTTCCGGGTGGACCCCAATGGCTGAACTGGATCCGATGGAGGGCTCCCCAGCCCTGGTGCCGTTCAATTTCAAGCAGTCCATTTCCCAGATGGTGCAACGGAACGGCTCCGACCTCCTGCTCAAGGTCGGTCGCCCACCCTCGGTGCGCATCAACGGCGAGCTCTCGGCGCTCCCGATGCAGCCGGTGCGCCCGGAGGACCTCAAGCAGCTGGCCGAGCAGATCATGACGCCGCGACAGGTCAAGGAGTTCGCCGAGAAGAAGGAGGCTGACTTTGCCATCGGCGTCCCGGGCGTCGGCCGCTTCCGGACCAACATCTACCAGCAGCGCGGCACCCTCGCGTTCGCCTTCCGGGCCATCCCCTACGAGGTGAAGCGGATCCGTGAGCTGAACCTGCCCGAGATCCTTGAGTCGATCGCGCTCAAGCCGCGCGGGCTGGTGCTCGTCACGGGGATCACCGGCTCGGGCAAGTCCACCGCACTGGCGGCGATGATCAACTGGATGAACATGAACCGCCGGTTGCACATCGTGACGCTCGAGAACCCGATCGAGTTCCTGCACCGCGACGCGATGGCCAACATCTCGCAGCGTGAGGTCGGCAGTGACACCCTTTCGTTCGGCAGCGCCCTGCGGCACGTCCTGCGACAGGATCCCGATGTCATCCTGATCGGCGAAATCCGGGATACCGAAACGCTGGACACCGCGCTCAAGGCGGCCGACACCGGCCACCTGGTGC
>JBHEPH010000143.1:0-3958 GCA_046260395.1 Gemmatimonadales bacterium | reverse complement strand
CGGCCACCTCGGGGGGATGGGGCTCGAGGCCCAGCACGTCGCGGTAGAAGGCCAGCGCGTCGGCGATGCTGGGCACCGCGATCCCGATATGGGCAATGCGGGCGTCGGGGGTCAGCAGGGCCTCCAGGCGCACAGGACAGAATTCAGAGTGTATTCAACGCGGGCGATCCCTCTGGGGTTCGCCGGCAGCCTTTGGAAAGTTAATGGAAAGGATCTTGGAATGAGCACCACCAGCGCCACTGTAGCCGTCACCGATGACACCTTCGCCGCCACGGTCGAGCAGTCCACCGGACTGGTCATGGTGGATTTCTGGGCCGAATGGTGCGGCCCCTGCAAGATGATCGCCCCGACCCTGGAGCAGCTGGCCACCGAGTATGCGGGCAAGGTGACGATTGCCAAGCTCGACGTGGACACGAACCAGCGCACGTCCATGAAGTTCAACGTCCGCTCGATCCCGTCGCTGCTCTTCTTCAAGGACGGCAAGCACGTGGACACCGTGGTCGGGCTGGTGCCGAAGGCGGCCCTCGTGGAGCGCATCCAGAAGCACCTGGGGTGACAGCCGGCACGCTCTATGTAGTCGCAACCCCGCTCGGGCATCTCGGCGATCTCTCCCCCCGCGCCGCCGAGGTGCTCCGGACGGTCCCCGTGGTGGCCGCGGAGGACACCCGCCGCAGTCGCGCGCTCCTGTCGCACCTCGACGCCCATCCCAAGCTGGTCAGCTACCACGCCCACGCCGGCGAGGGGCGGGCCGAACTCCTCCTGGAGATCCTCCAGGACGGCCGCGATGTGGCCCTGGTGACCGATGCCGGCACCCCGGCGGTCAGCGATCCGGGCGCCGCGCTGGTGGCGGCGGTGCGTTCGGCCGGCGTGGTGGTCGTCCCCATTCCAGGGCCTTCGGCGGTGGCCACCGCCCTCTCCGCCGCCGGGCTCCCGGCCGACCGGTACTGCTTTTTGGGGTTCGTGCCGCGCAAGGGCAGCGAGCGCCGCCGGCTGCTGGCTCGGGCGGCGGCCGAGGAGTGGACCACGGTGTTCTTTGAGGCGCCGGGCCGGCTGCGGGACCTGCTGTCCGACCTGGCGGAGGTGGCCGGTGCCGATCGTGAGGCGGTAGTGGCCCGGGAGCTGACCAAGATGCACGAGGAGATTCGCGCCGGCACCCTCGGGGCACTGCTCCTCCACTATGGAGAGGAGGGCCCGCGCGGTGAGGTGACGGTCCTGCTTCGGGGCACCGGCGAGCCACCGCCCGAACCGGATCGGACCGAGGAGAGTGTGGCGATGGCGCGCGAACTCCTGGCCAGCGGCCACACGCGCAAGGAGACGGTGCGGGAAGTGGTGGAGCGACTCGGCATCCCCCGCAATGACGCCTACCGGATGGTCATGGACCTGGAATGAACCGCGCTGCATGGGGAGCCCTTATTGCTTGCCTGCTGGCCGGGCCGGCGGCGGCGCAGGCTGCGGGCGGGCCGGCACTGACCATTGGCCGGCTGCAGTACGACGGGGGGGGCGACTGGTACGCCAGCCCTTCCGGGCTGCCGAACCTGCTCCGTGCCATTCGTGAGCGGACCGCCCTGCGCACCGCCGAGCGTGAGGTGGTGGTTCGCCTGGGTGATGCAACGCTGTGGGACGTTCCGTACATCTACATGACAGGGCACGGCAACGTCCGGTTCACTGATATGGAACTCGGCATCCTGCGCCGCTACCTGCAGCAGGGTGGGTTCCTCCATGCCGACGACAACTACGGCATGGACGAGTCCTTCCGCCGGGAGATCGCCCGGCTCTTCCCCGACCGACCCCTCGTGGAGGTGCCACTCGATCACCCCATCTACAACCTGGTGTACCCGTTTCCATCCGGGGTGCCCAAGGTGCATGAGCATGACGGCAAACCGGCGCAGGGGTTCGGGCTCTTCCTGGATGGCCGGCTGGTGCTCTACTACAGCTATGAGTCGGACTTGACCAATGGGTGGGAGGACCCCGAGGTGCACAGCAATCCTCCCGAGATCCGGGAGGCCGCGTTGCGCATGGGGGTCAACCTGTTCACCTACGCGGTGGGAGGCGGACGATGACGCCGCCGGGTCTCGCCTCCGCGCTTCAGGGGGTCGCCACGCCGCTCAGGCGCCGCACCGTGGTGGCGGGTGGCCTGGCGGTGGTGGCCGCCGGTATCGGTGTGCTGGCGCTCGGCGCGTGGCTGGCGCGGTTGCGGGTCGTCGAGTCACCCGCGTGGGTCATTGTCACGTGGCTTGTCGCCGCCATGACCATCGCGTGGGTCGTGGTCGTGGCACGCCGCCGGTTGGCGGCGCTGGAGCCGGCTCCGCTTGCCGCCACCCTTGAGGCGACTGGCCGGTTTCGTGAGGGCTCCCTCCGCCTGTTGCTCCTTCCGGCGGCCGGCGGCACCAGCCCCTCGCTGCGGGCCGCGGCTGACGGGATGTTGGCGCGGGATGTCGCCGCTGACGGGCCCGCGGCCCTGGCGGAGCTCCACGGCTGGACCCGCCGGATGCTTGGCCGCGCGGCCGCCACGCTGGCGGGGGCTGCCGCACTCCTGATGCTGGCGGGCCCCGTGCACGGTACGGCGGCGGCGCTGTGGGATCCTGGCGCCGCGTTCGCATTGCTCTCCATGCCGGTTCGCCTTGCGGCGTCTGAGGAATCGATTGAGCGGGGAGAGTCTGTCACCTTCAGCATGTCCGCGGCGGGGCGTCGTGAGGGAGTGCTCTGGACCCGCGCTCCGGGGGAGGGGTGGAGTGCCGCGCCGGTACGTCTCGACGATGCGGGTGTGGCGACTCGCGTGGTGGGCCCCCTTGAGGGCGATCTCTTTGCGCGCTTCGAGTCCGGTGGTCGCGACTCCGACACCCTCCATGTCCGGGTGCGCCTGGCCGTCTTCCTGGGTTCGCTTCAGGTCACGGCCGAGTACCCGGCGTACCTCAACCTCGAACCCGAGACGATGCCGGTCGCGGGGGATACCCTGCTCATTCCCGCCGGCACGCGCCTGGTGACGGAGGGCCGGGCCTCCGGCCCGTTGCGCCAGGCATCCTGGGTTTCCGGGGAACTCCAGCGTCCGCTCACGGTCGAGGGCAGCGCGTTCCGCGGCCAGTTTCAGCCCACCGAGGAACGGACCTGGTCCCTGGCGATTGAGGCAGGTGACGGTGCTCCGGTGGCCGGACTCGACGCATCGCTGACGCTGCGGGTCGTGCCGGACATGCCGCCCCAGGTCGACATCCCTGCGCCAGGGCTGGACACCCTGATGGCCACGGGAGGGCAGGTGCCCCTCGTGGTGGACACCCGCGACGATCACGGCCTGACCCGCGTGGTCCTGGAGCTGCGCACCGGACGGGAGCCGGCCCGCGTGCGGGACCTGGACCTGCCGCCCGATGCGCCGGACCGGGCGCTGATTGCCTCGGTCATCGCCCTGGAGGGGGTGTCGCCCGGCGACACCCTCCGCTACCGGGTCGTGGCGTACGACAACTCGCCGGCGCGCCAGGCGGGCCAGTCACGCGAGATGCTCATCGTGATTCCCACCCAGGCCGAGATGCGCGATTTCCAGCGCGAGTCCGTCCAGGACGTCGCCAGCCAGCTCGACTCGCTCGCCCGCCGTGGCCGCGAGCTGGAACGACAGACGGAGGACCTCTCGCGGCTGCGGGCGCGCGGCGAGGAGTCGGCGCGCCGGGGCGATCAGTCGCTGAGTTTCGAGGAATCGAGCCGGGCCAGCGAAGTGGCCCGCACCCAGCAGGAGCTGCTCGACGAGATGCAGCGCCTGCAGGCCGAGCTGCGCCAACTCGAGCAGGCCGCCGAGGCCGCGGGGATCGCCGATTCCACCTTCATGCAACGGCTGGCGGAAATCCGGCAGGAACTCGAGCGGGCGATGAGTCCCGAGCTCCGGGAGCGGCTGGCCGAGTTGCAGGAGGCGCTGCGCAACCTGGACGCCCCGCGCACCCGCGAGGCGATGCAGCAGCTGGCGGAGGTGCAACAG
>JBHEPH010000142.1:0-3991 GCA_046260395.1 Gemmatimonadales bacterium | reverse complement strand
CGGCGATGCCGCGCCGCTGCCGCCGGTCGATCTCCTCGGACCAGATGTTGCCGGCCAGCTGCATGGTGATCGACGAGAACCCCTGTCGGCGCCCGCTGCCCATCATGGCGAGGATGTTGGCCCAGACCGCGCCCGGCACCCGGCGCCAGTCCACCCCGTGGTGCTGGTAGAACCGCTTGTCCTCCACCGCCAGGAAGGCGGCGATGATGGCCGGCGACATCTCGTCGAGGGCAATGACGGTGCGGCGGGTCAACCCGAGATCGGTGACGTGACGGCCGTCGGCGGCATAGACCTTGGCGGCCTGGTCGGGGTCGTACTCGCTCAGGACGGCGATGGACGGACAGGCGCCATTGAGGCAGGCACGGGTCCACGCGCCCACCCCGACGGCCAGGCCGAAGCCCGCGATCGCCAGGACGCTGATCAGCAGGCCATTGCGGAGCTTCGGGGAGCGCCGCCAGCGGCGGATCGTCGAGCCAAGCCGGGAAACCATGCGGGAAAACTAGCGGGGATGGCTCCCCCGTTGCCAGCACGCGGCGGTGCGCCTACGATTGGCGCACATGTCCACGCTGCTCGACCTCCTCCGCGCCCGCGATTTCCTCCAGGATGCCACGCCGGGCCTCGCCGCCCGCCTGGCCAAGGGGCCGGTGGCCGGCTACTGCGGCTTTGATCCGACCGCCGACTCCCTCCACGTCGGCAACCTCGTCCCCGTCATGGGGCTCGCCTGGCTGCAACGCACCGGCGGCCGGCCGATCGCGCTGGTGGGTGGCGGCACCGGCCTGATCGGGGATCCGAGCGGCAAGCGCAGCGAGCGGCCGGTCCTCCACCCCGACACCATCGCGGCCAACGCGGCGGCGCTGCGCACCCAGCTGGGCCAGTTCCTGGATTTCGACGGGCCGGCCGGCGCCCGGCTGCTCAACAACGCCGACTGGCTTGGCGGCCTGGGCCTGCTGGAGTTCCTGCGGGATACCGGCAAGCACTTCACCGTCAACTACATGCTGCAAAAGGATTCGGTGAAGAGCCGGATGGAAACCGGGATCAGCTACACCGAGTTCAGCTACATGCTGCTCCAGGCGCATGACTTTGCCCACCTCTATCGCACCGAGGGGTGTGAACTCCAGCTCGGCGGCAGCGACCAGTGGGGGAACATCACGGCGGGGATCGAGCTGATCGCCCGGCGCGAGGGTGGCGAGGCGCACGGCCTGGTCCTGCCGCTGCTGACCACGGCGACGGGTGCCAAGTTCGGCAAGAGCGAGGACGGCAACGTCTGGCTCGATCCGGTGAAGACCAGTCCCTACAAGTTCTACCAGTTCTGGCTCAATACCGATGACCGCGACGTGGAGCGGCTGCTGAAGTTCTTCACCTTCCTGGACCTCGAGGCGATCGCGGCGGTGATGGGGGAACAGGCGACCGATCCCGGCGCGCGCGCCGCCCAGCGGTTGCTGGCGGATGACCTGACGGGACGGATCCACGGCGCCGACACCACGCGGCGTGTGGTGGCCGCCAGCCAAATCCTCTTCGGCAGCACCGACCTCCGCGACGCCGACGCCGCCACCCTCGACGTCGTGGCGGGCGAGGTGTCGGTCGTGGAGTGGGATCGGGCCACCCTCGAGGCGGGGCACCCTCTGGTGGATGCCCTGGTGGCCACCGGCCTGGCGGCTTCGAAGGGCGAGGCGCGACGCGGCCTCGAGCAGAAGGGCTTCAGCATCAACGGCGCCAAGGCCGAGGCGGTGGACCAGCGGCTCACGACCGCGGACCTGCTCGCCGGACGGTACATCGTGCTGCAGAAGGGGCGGCGGAGCTACGCCATGCTGCGGGTGGGCGGATAGGCGGGTAGGCGGGTAGGCGGACGGGCGGACAGGCGGGCAGGCGGGCAGGCGGACAGGCGGGATCCTGTTCCCTGTTCCCCGTTCCCTGTTCCCTGTTCCCTGCTCCCTGCTTACTGCTCACTGCTCACTGCTATGTTGAAGGATGACTTCCCCCACCTTCTCCCTCGTCCTCTCCGGCGGCGGCCTCAAGGGGCTGGCGCACATCGGCGTCTTCCGGGCCCTGGCCGAGCGCGGCCTGGAACCCAGTGTCGTGGTCGGGTGCAGCATGGGCTCACTGATCGCGGGTGCCTGGGCCACCGGCATGCCGGTGCAGGAGATGGAGGACCGCGCCCTGGCGGTGCGGCGCAAGGACATCTTCCGCGTGGCGCACGCGGACATGGCGTTCAAGCGCATGCTCTCGCCGGCCGTCTACCGCCGCGAGCCGCTGGACCGCCTGATTGACTCGCTGGTGGGCGATCGCACCTTCCACGACCTCGAGCGCCGCCTGGTCGTGAACACCGCCGACCTGGAGACCGGCCAGCAGGTCTTGTGGGGGCTCCATGGGCTCGAGGATGCCCGGGTGGCCGATGCCGTGTTCGCGTCCTGCTCCCTGCCGGGGCTCTTCCCGCCGCGCACCGTGATGGGCCGGTTGTGCATTGACGGCGCGGTGGTGGAGAACCTGCCGGTGCAGGGCGCCCTGGCGGCGCTTCATGCGCCGGTCCTGGCGGTGGACGTCAGCGGCGGCCCCGGCACCACGCGGCGTGGTGTGGAGCGCACCGGCTTTGCCGCGATCTACAGCCGCGGGCTGGAGATCGTGATGCAATCGCTGATCAGCGCCAACCTCCGTGACTGGGGCGAGGTGCCGCTGGTGATGGTGCGCCCGCGGATCGAGCGGCTGTCGATGTTCGTCTTTAACCACACGCCGTTCCTGATCGCCGAGGGGTATCGCGCCACGCACGAGGCGCTCGACGCGCTGCCGGTGCCGCTCGAGGCGCTGCCGCCCGAGATCTACCCCCAGCGTGACATGGACATCGCCATCTCCGCGCCGGACTGCGTCGGCTGCGGCGTCTGTGTGGCCCGGGCGCCCGAGGTCTTCCAGTGGGGCACGGACCGGAAGGCGTTGGTCGCCGCACCGCGACAGCGGTGGTCTCCCCTGGCGGAGGAGCACGTGCGCGCCTGCCCCACCGGCGCCATCACGGCCACCGAGGTCGGCCGCTGACGCGTCGGGCGGTCGCCGGTGCGGGGCGCGGCTATCTTCCCCCGTGATGCACATCGCCATCTTCTATCCCTGCAAGCTGCCCGCCAAGCGGTACGGCGGCGTCGAACGGGTGACGGTCTGGCTGGCCCGCGGGCTGGCCGAAATGGGGCACCGGGTGTCGCTGCTCGCGGCGCCGGGGTCGGATGTCCCCGAAACCACCCTGATCCCCATTGACGTCAACGCCGCCCAGAAGCCGGCCTTCGACCTGAGCCGCCACCTCCCCGCCGGCACTGACATCGTCCACGCGCAGCGCCCGGTGCGCGCCCCGGAGGGCGTCCCCACGGTCTGGACCCATCACGGCAACACCCGGCCCGACCAGCTCGATGCCCTGCCACCCGGGATGATCTGCCTCAGCGCCAACCACGCCACGCGCCACCGCACCAACGCCTTCGTCTACAACGGCCTGGACCCCGACGAATATCGGTTCAGCGCCACCAAGGACGAGTACGACCTCTTTCTCGGCAAGCTCCATCCGTCCAAGGGCTATCCCTGGGCCATCGAGGGCGCCAAGCGAGGCGGCCGGCGGCTCATCGTGGCCGGTGGCTGGCGGCCCAGCCTGCGTCGCGACCTCAAGTATGTCGGCGAGGTCGGCAATGAGGAGAAAATGAGCCTGCTGGCGGGCGCCCGGTGCCTCTGGGCGCCGGCGCAGTGGGATGAACCGTTCGGCCTGCCGCTCATCGAGGCCATGGTCAGCGGCACTCCCGTCCTCGGCACCCTCAAGGGCGCCCTCCCCGAGATCGTGACGCCGGACACCGGCGCCCTGGGCGAGACCCTGGAGGACCTGGTCGAGCTGCGCGATCGCATCGGGGAGATTGCGCCCGAGGCGTGCCGTGCGCGCGTCGAGCGGTTTTTCAGCCACCGGACGATGGCGGCGGAGTACCTGCGGTGTTACGAGGCGGTGCTGCGGAACGGGGTGTTGCCGGCGGGG
>JBHEPH010000141.1:562-4102 GCA_046260395.1 Gemmatimonadales bacterium | reverse complement strand
GAGCGCTGGCGGCCGGGCCTGCGGCCTGTCCTCTTCTGCGAACACGGCAACAAGTATCACCTGCTCGAGGGGATGTACGATGACCGCTACGACCGTGGCCGCCGCTACGACCGTGATGACCGTGATGACCGCTATGACCGCGACGATCGCTTCGACCGGTGGGACCGCGACTGACCGGATTGGAGCAGGTCGGGTCGCCGGGGACGGATGGGAGCGCGCCCCGGCGGCCTTCCGGCCGTCGCTCCAGCCGACCATCTTCCAGCCATGCTTCTCTCCCCCCTCCTTGCCCTCGCCCTCGCCGCGGCCCCGCTAGGCTGCGACGGGGGCGCCGCCGTGCCGGGCACGGCCCCGCTCCCGACTGCCACCGCCGACTCGCTCCTGGCCCTGTACGACAGCGGGGTTGAGTGGGCCGCCTTCCTCGAGGGGGTCCGGGCCCGCCGCCAGACCTGGCTCGACAACTACGCGGCGGCCACCGTGGATGCTGCCCTCGTCGAGCGTCTGAACCGCCTGCCGGGGCGCTGGCGCTTTCTGGTCGTGGCGGTGGACGCCTGCGGCGACAGCGCGAACACCATTCCCTACCTGGCGCGCCTGGTCGAGGCCTCCGACCATCTGGATTTGCGGGTGGTGAGCCCGGCCGACGGTGCCTGGGTCATGGCATCCCATCCGACCGAAGACGGCCGCGCGGCCACGCCCACCGTCATCCTCCTCGACGAGTCGGGCACCGAGCGCGGCTGCTGGGTGGAGCGGCCCTATCCGTTGAGGAAGGTGCTCCAGGAACAGCGCGCCGGTACCATCCCGGGCTCGTTCACCGAGGTCATCACCGCCTGGCGACGTGACGACCAGGGCCGCTCCACCTTCGAGGACATGATCGCGCTGCTCGAGGCCGCCGCGGCCGGCACCGTGCGCTGCCCCTAGGCGGCCAACTCCACGGATGCAGCCCGCCCGCGACCACGCCCTCCCGCTCGACCCCGAGGCCTACCGCGCCGCGCGACACCCGCGCGGCCGGGTCATCGTCATCGCCCCCACCCGCGCCGCCTGCGAAACCATCGAGCTGGCCCTCGGCGTCAAGGTGGACACCCTCCTCGACCGCAAGCACGGCACCACCCTGTACGGATGGGCCGCGGCCGGCACGCCCTTCGGAATCGTGGCCGGCACCGGCACCGGCAAGACCCTGGCCGTCCGCCCGATCGCCGAGGCGATCCTCCAGGAATCGCTGCGCTACGGCGTGGTCAATCGCGAGCGCGAAGCCACCCCGGAAACGCCGCACTGGAATGTCGTCATCGTCACCACCGGGATTGCCCGGCGCTGGTTCCAGGACGACCTGATCTCCGACCGCGACACCGTCATCGTGGACGAGATCCACCAGACCTCCGCCGAGCTGGAGCTCTGCCTGGCACTCGGCAAGCGGGTGGGGGTTCGCTACATCTGGCTCAGCGCCACCGTGGACCCGGCCTTCTACGCGAAGTACCTGGGCAGCCGCGAGGTGCTGGAGACCAGCGCCTTCGACCCGAAGCTCGCTGCCACGGTGCGGGTGGTGCCCAAGGATCCCCTCGAGTTCCTCGAGGACAAGGTGGTCCGCCGCCTGATGAAGGACCGTCGCGGGGTCGCGGTGTTCGTGCCGACCCGCAAGGAAGTGGAGCAGCTCGCCGCCGAGCTCGGCGAGCGGTGGCCCAAGCTGCACGTGGCGTTCTATCACGGCGGCGAGCCGATCCGCGCCATCAGGCCATTCCTGGAAGGACAGGTGGAGAAGCCGTTCCTCCTGGCCATGACGGCGGCGGGGCAGTCGGCGCTCAACCTGCCGGGGCTGGACACGGTGGTGATCTACGACGCCCGCTACGGCAACGTGGTGGACCGCGGCCGTAACGTGCTCCACCGGATGTACCTCGGTGCCAACGAGATCCTCCAGATGGCGGGTCGGGTGCATGGCCGGGTGCCGAATGGCGAGGTCACGATCCTCAGCGACCGGCCGCTCGACTTCGCCACCCTCCGCCCTGGTCCGCCGGAGTTCCAGCTGGCGGGTGATGCCGAACGGGTGGCGATCACCTGTGCGGCGATCGGCGTGGATGCCAGCGACCTGGACCTCCCGGTGCCGCTGGACAAGGTGGCGTACCGCCGGGCCATCCGGACGCTGACCGAGCGCGGTCTGGTGGCGGAGGGCCGGCTCACCGACTACGGCAAGGCGGTCGAGGCGCTGCCGGTGGAGCGGCCCTGGGCGGAGCTGCTGGTGCATGCGGATCCCGACCTGGTGCCGCTGGTGGCGGTGGCGGCCAACATCGAGTCGCTCCACCGGATGACCCGGGATGAGCGCGACCTGCACGGCGCCATCGCCAACGGCAGCGACCACCTGACCGCGTACAACCTCTACGCCGAAGCGGTGAACCGGTACGGCATCCTGGGACAGGTGTATGGGCTGCCCCGGCATCTCTTCGAGGAGCGGATCGAGGAGTGGCTGGAGCAGCGCGGCGTGCTGTTGAAGGCGGTGGAGGATGCGGCGCTGGGGACGGCGTCGGTGTTCCGGGCGCTGGAGGTGCCGCTGCCGGCGACACTCCCGTACGCGTCGAAGGAGTTACGGGGACGGTTCGCGGAGCTGGTGGCGAAGGTGATGCCGTTCGACCTGGTCATCGACGAGCACACCGCGGATGGCCAGGAGGCGCGGGTCTCGCGCACATCCATGGCCGGTACCTGGGGTGCGGTGGCCGGGTCGCTGCGGTACTTTGCCGACCGGTTCGGGACCCCGCGCGCCTCGATCGAGGGAACCACGCTCGGCTATGATCTGGTGCGGCGGCATGCCACCTGGAGCGAGCCGACGGTGTTGGTGACGGGGCCGCGCAAGCGCCAGCGCCTGGCGGTGGAGCGGCGGCTGCGCTACTTCGGCTTTGAGCTGGAGACCGGCGTGGAGCCCCTGGAGGGGGCAATTCCCGAGGCGCTGCAGGGCCCGGCACGCCAGGCACTGGCGTCGGCGCTGTTGGAGGGAGACGTCGACCACCCCGACCAGGGGAAGATCCGGCGCGTGGTGCAGGCCGCGCGCGAGTTGTACCCGCGCTCCGGGGGCACCATCGGCCCGCTGGCTGATACCGCAATGCTGGCCCTCGTGGTGGACCAGTTGACGGAGGTGGAGAACTGGAACGACTTTCTCCGCACCCCCCTGGCGCTCGACCTCGACGCCCTGATTCCCACCAGGGAACGGGCGGCGCTCGAGGCGCTGCCGAACTCGCTCCGACTCCGGGGTGACACGGTGCCGCTGGATTACGAGATCGCCGGGGGCGAGGCGATCGTGCGGCTGCGGCTCCGCGAGGGGCAGGCACGGCAACTGACGCTGAGGGAAATTCCGCCGTTCGATCGGCCGGTGCGGTTTGCGGTGCTCCGCAGTGGAGAGCCCCCATTGCTGGCGGACACGCTTCCCGAGCTGGTCACCGAGCTGCGCAAGCCGCGCATGCACCGTCGCGAGCGGCGACCGGATCGCGAGCCACCACGCGGTGGGCGGGGCGGGCGCCGTGGGGGGCCCCCCGGACGCCGGCGCCGGTAGGGGCGCACCTGTAG
>JBHEPH010000141.1:0-344 GCA_046260395.1 Gemmatimonadales bacterium | reverse complement strand
CCGTTCGAGGAACGGCTTCGCGTCAACTACGATCACCCCGCCGCGTTCGACCTCGACCTCATGGTCGAGCAGCTCACCGCGCTCAGTCGCGGTGAACCGGTCGAGAAGCCGACCTATGACTTCGCGGCGCACACCCGCGCGGAACGCAGGGAACTGATCGAGCCGCGTGGCGCGATCGTGGTGGACGGCATCCTGCTGCTGGTGGAGGCGCGGATCCGGGCGCTGCTGGACATCAAGGTGTACGTGGACGTGGCCGACGATGTGCGCTTCATCCGGCGGCTGCAGCGCGACGTCCAGGAGCGCGGCCGCTCGGTGGAGGACGTGATCCGTCAGTACCTGAGCAC
>JBHEPH010000140.1:1257-4165 GCA_046260395.1 Gemmatimonadales bacterium | reverse complement strand
ACCCAGGAGGGCTTCGCGCCATGATAGAGGCACACGAGCTCACCAAGCGCTACGGCGACACCACCGCCGTGCACTCCCTCAGCTTCACGATCCATCCCGGCACCGTGACCGGGTTCCTCGGCCCGAACGGTGCCGGCAAGTCCACGACCATGCGCATGATCATGGGACTGGACCGGCCGACGTCGGGCACCGTCACGGTCAACGGCAAGCCCTACGGCCAGCACCGGTCGCCGCTGCGCGAGGTCGGTGCCTTGCTGGACGCCAAGGCCGTGCACCCCGGCCGCAGCGCCCGCTCCCACCTGCACACCCTGGCCGCCACCCACAACATCAAGGCCTCCCGGGTCAACGAGGTCATCGAGATGACCGGCCTGGCCCAGGTTGCGACCAACCGCGTCGGCGGGTTCTCCCTCGGCATGGGCCAGCGGCTCGGCATCGCCGCCGCACTCCTGGGTGACCCGAAGACGCTCATCCTCGACGAGCCGGTCAACGGGCTCGACCCCGAGGGCGTGCAGTGGGTTCGCCAGCTCGTGCGCGCCCTGGCCGGCAAAGGACGAACCGTGTTCCTCTCCTCGCACCTGATGAGCGAGATGTCCCAGACCGCCGACCAGCTCCTGGTCATCGGCCGCGGTCGCATCATCGCCGCCGGCCCCGTCCAACAGGTCATCGACTCCGTCGCTGGCGATACGGTGCGGGTGCGCTCCCCACGCGCCGGCGAGCTCGCCGCCGCTCTGACCGCCGACGGCGCGACCGTCACCTCGCCCGACGCCGGCACGCTCGAAATCAGCGGCACCACCACCGAGCGCGTCGGCGAGGTCGCCTTCAGATGCGGGCTGCCGTTGCACGAGCTGTCCCCGCGCCGAGCCAGCCTCGAGGAGGCATACATGAGCCTTACCCAGGACGCGATCGAGTACAAATCACACACCGCCCCCCGCTCAAGGACCGAGAAGGGCAAGAACCGATGAGCACCCTAACCGCTGACCCCGAGGTCACCGCACCCCGTCCTGCCGATCCCGAGACCGCGGCACACTCGACCGCAGTCGCGCACAGCACCTTCGCCGGCGTCATGCGGGGGGAGTGGATCAAGCTCCTCTCGCTGCGCTCGACGTGGTGGGCCCTGGCCGCCGCCGCCGCGCTGATGACGCTGGCGTCCCTGGCCTACGCCAAGTCGCTGAACGCCATGGCGGAGGACCCCGTGACGGCCCCGGGCATCGAGCAGATGCACGGCGCCGAGATCGTCGCGAGCGGCTTCCTCTTCGGGATGCTGATCATCGCCGTCATGGGCGCCCTGTTCATCACCGGGGAGTATTCCACCGGCATGGTCCGCTCCACGTTCGCTGCGGTCCCGACCCGGCTCCCCGTCCTTGCCGCCAAAACGCTCACCCTGGTTGCACTGACCCTGGCAGTGACTGCCGTCAGCCTGACCCTGTCGTACCTGGTCACCATGGCTCAGCTCGCCCGGTACGACCTCGTCCCTGCCCTTGACGACCCAGGCACCTGGCGCGTGCTCGGCGGCGCCGCGTACTGCCTCACCGCCGCCGCCCTCTTCTCCCTCGGCCTCGGCACCCTGCTGCGCTCCACTGCGGCCACCATCACCGTTGCCCTGACCGTCCTTCTGCTGCTGCCCGGCATCCTCAGCTTCGTCACCCTGGACTGGGTGCAGACCATCGTCAGCTACCTACCCCTGCCGGCATCCTCAACGTTGCTCACAACTGGGACGACAGACGTGCCAGGTGCCACCCTCTCCACATACACGAGCCTGGTCGTGGTCGCCGCATACGCCGTGGTCCCGATCGTGACGGCCGCGGTGCTGCTGCGCCGCCGCGACGCCTGATGCTCTCCATCTCGATAACCGCAAAGGAGTTGAGCATGATGGCTGCGGAGAGCATCGCCGTCACCAAACACCTGGTGTTGCGCCTCATTACGAACGGTGACGCCCCGGCTCTCGCGGCGTACCGCAGTGATCCGGAGCAGGCCCGCTACCAGTCGTGGGACACGCCATATACCGTGGACAGCGCCCGGGCACTCATCGCCCAGATGCGCGGGGTGCGGTTCGGGCAACCTGGTGTCTGGCTCCAAGTCGCCATAGAGATTACCGGGCGTGTGATCGGCGACGTCGCGGTCCGCGTCGACGGGGACGATGCCCGCCTTGCGGAGGTCGGGTTCACGCTCGCCGCTGACGCGCAGGGCCGCGGGTTCGCCACCGAGGCACTGCGCGCCGTCATGTCGTTGCTGTTCACTGAGCACGGCGTGCACCGGATCTCCGCCGACTGCGACGCGCGCAACGACCGCTCAGTGGCACTTCTCGAGCGCGTCGGCATGCGCCGCGAAGCGCACCACCGGCAGTCCGCCTGGTGGAAAGGTGAGTGGACCGACGAGTACGTATACGCCATCCTCGCCGAGGAGTGTCGGGACGAGAAACGTGGAGGCCGCTAAGCGGAAGAAGTGACTCCTACGCGCTGCCATCTAGCCCTATCTGGGCGGAGTGACACAGTGGGGGAGCGGCGGAGGCGTGCGTCATCCGGCGACGAGGGCTGAGAGTCTTCGGGCGATTTCGGCGTCGCGGTCGGCGGCGGCGTGCTGGTAGCGCATGGCTGCGCCGGGGGTGGAGTGGCCCAGTCGTCCCATGAGTTCGGCGAGGGTGGAGCCGGTTTGTGCGGCGAGGACGGCGCCGGTGTGGCGCAGGTCGCAGCGCAGGTCGTCGCGGCCGGCGGCTTTGCGTGCGGGGTAGAAGACTTGTAAAGCGTCGACGGACTCGATCGCGATGTCGTGGTCGGTGCCCGCGCGGGTCCCGCCGCTGCTCGTTGGCGACACAGGCCTCGGTATTCACCTCGAGCCGGACCCACGATGGGCGTCCGGGAGTGGTGATGGAGCGCGCGGGCAGCTGCACGAGCTCGGCGATGGTCTTGAG
>JBHEPH010000140.1:445-1247 GCA_046260395.1 Gemmatimonadales bacterium | reverse complement strand
GGGCCAGTCTCTGCGGGGGCGACTGGCTGCGCCCCCCGCGTAGGGCCTCACGATCAGCCCCTGCTGATGCGGACGGCTTGGGGATATGGCGCGGCAAGGGTGTCGGAGTCGCGTCGGTGAACCCTGGAAGGGCCCAGAGCAGCCCCTTCCCAGGCCCGACGCCGGCGAGCTGCGCGCCGAGGCCGATGAGACATACCCGACTCGGCCACTCGCACGACGGCTACGCCGGTCCGGCCCCGCCGCGACGCGCTCGCTGCACCCGCTCATCACCGCCCCCTTCCGCAGCCAAGAGGTGCGTCATTTCGGGTGTCGCCCACGGTGGGGCATGTGTCGCGCAGCGCCCACTATGGCCCTACTCCTTCACGAGAATTACCAAGAAGGGAGGCATCTGGAAGAGGTCGGCCGGAAGCGGGCTCATAAGCTCGGTCAACCTTCGATCGATCCAAATGGGCCGCTGTGCGGTTGTGGTCAGCGCGGGCCCACCGCAGGCATGCTCGCCACCTAGTGTCGCGCGTCATTAGTTACTTTACAGTTTGGGTTGGTCGATGATGGAGTATGTCGACTTCCGAGTTGGTGATCAGTGAGCAGGATCGTGCGACGTTGAGGTCGTGGACGCGTTCGAGCACGGTGGCTGCTGGTCGGGTGGAGCGGGCGCGGATCGTGTTGGCGGTTGCGGACGGTCGGGGCACCTCGGGCACGGCTAGGGAGGTGGGGGTCTCGCGTCCGACGGTGATCAAGTGGCGGGACCGGTTCCGGGCGCACGGCCTGGAGGGGTTGGAGGACGAGCCCCGCTCGGGACGCC
>JBHEPH010000140.1:0-307 GCA_046260395.1 Gemmatimonadales bacterium | reverse complement strand
TGAGAAGTCTCAGATCCAGGCGCTGAACCGGACCGCGCCGATCCTGCCGCTGCGCCAGGGGCTGCCGGAGAAGGCAACGCACGACTACAAGCGCAACGGCACGACCACCTTGTTCGCGGCGCTGGAGATCGCCACCGGCAAGGTGCTCGACCAGTGCTACCAGCGGCATGGCAAGGCCGAGTTCCTGGACTTCCTGAAGAAGGTCGCCAAGGCCTACCCGGATCAGGAGCTGCACGTCGTGCTGGACAACTACCACACCCACAAGCACGCCGACATCAATATCTGGCTCGCTCAACACCCCCGGATC
>JBHEPH010000014.1:44978-59700 GCA_046260395.1 Gemmatimonadales bacterium | reverse complement strand
ATTGTCAAGATCGTCGCTGACCGGGAGGTAGCGTGCCTGGACCCTTGCGAGGCCCGCCCAAAGAGGCCTCCTAGATGTGCAATCCTTTTCGGTCGATGACGATTCTCCTCGGCGCATCGGCGCTGTTGGTCGGTCTGACACGTCAGGCCGCCGCTCAGGGAGCCATGTCGGGCATAGTGCGCGAGGATTCCAGCGGCCGTCCCCTCCCGGGTGTTGAGGTCCTTCTGGACCGAACGGCGCATCGAGCTCTTACCAACACACTGGGCCGCTACTTCCTGGGCGGCGTTCCGGCGGGTCGCTACTCCACCATCTTCCGCGTCGTGGGGCACCTGCCTGTCCGCATGGATGTGACGATTGTGGCTGGGGATACGATCCGGGCCAATACGACCCTGGTCCGCTCGAATGTCGTCTTGGAACCGATCGAAGTGATCGGGGAGACCCCACGCCCGCGAGGGGATGGCCTGGAGGCGTTCGAGGAACGGCGCCGCATGGGCTTCGGCAAGTTCATTGATTCGACCGAGATGCGCCGCTCCGAACACATTCGGCTGGACGATTTGCTCAAACGTCACGGTGTGGCAATTGTCGAGGTCAGCGGTTCGATGGTTCCCCTTAACCCAAGGTATCGAGGACTCATGGGTGGGTACAACTGCGCCCTGAGCATCTACCTCGATGGCGTGCGGATCGGCGAAGGCGGTCGTTCCGAAGTCAGTGGGCTGAATTTTGAGTTGCTTGATGTTCGCAGGTTGATCAAAACCCACCAGCTTGCTGCGGCCGAGGTCTACTTCGGGGCGGGATCGGTTCCGGCCCAGTTCGGCGGAGCCAGTGGTGGCTGCGGTGCCGTCGTGCTCTGGAGTCGAAGGGCGCCGTAGGGTTCGTAGGTTATTTCTCATGTCGGCAGCTCCCACTGCCAGCCTCATGGTGGTCTGTCGGACGGACGGCCACGCCCACGCACTCTCCAATTGTGGACAGCTTCTCGGGGGCGGGCGAGGCATCCCTCGCTGCGCTTCGGGACAGGGGCCTCGCCCCTACGGGGGGCGATCAGCGGTAACATTTGCGGAACCTGGGGAACCTACGTTGTGCCCACCCGCCTGGCCGTCTCCCGCCACCCAATATCCCGTCGGTACTGCTTGCCGTCGAACTGGATCGCGTCGGCCGCGGCGCTGCTGGCCAGGCGGGCCGCCTCGAAGTCGGGCGCCACCGCGGTCACGGCCAGCACCCGGCCGCCGTTGACCCGCAGGACTCCATCATCGCTGCGCATGGTGCCCGCATGGTAGACCGTCACCCCCGGATTGAGGTCGTCGGGGATCGTGATCGCGGCACCCTTCTCCGGCGCGTCGGGATACCCACGGGCGGCCAGCACCGTGGACACGGCGGCGTGGCCGCTGGTGGCGATCGCCGGCAGCGCCTCCCCCGCCGCAGCTGCCCAGCAGAGGTCGGTGAACCCACCACTGACAAGCGGCAACACCGCCTGCGCCTCGGGGTCGCCCAGGCGGCAATTAAACTCGACCACGCTTGGCGCCCCGTCAGGAGCGATCATCAGACCGGCGTACAGGACCCCGCGAAACGGGGCGCCGCGCCGCTCCAGCTCGGCCAAGGTCGGGTGGATCACCTCGTGCAGTGCCCGGTCCAGCAGGGCGGGGGTGGCGATGGCCACGGGTGTGTAGGCACCCATCCCGCCGGTGTTGGGGCCTTCGTCTCCCTCAAGGAGGCGCTTGTGGTCCTGGGCCGAGGGCAGGAGCACGACATCCCGGCCATTCGTGATGGCGAAGACCGAGAGTTCCTCACCCACGAGAAATGTCTCGATCAGCACTTCCTGACCGGCCGAGCCGAGCGAGCCGCTGAACATCGCGCGCACCGCGACCACGGCCTCGGCGCGGGTGGCGCAAACCACGGCCCCTTTGCCCGCAGCCAGGCCGGACGCCTTCACCACCAGCGGCTCGGCGTGCTGGCCCACCCAGGCGAGGGCCTCGGGTTCGGTCGTGAAGGTTCGGCTGGATGCGGTGGGGACGCCCGCAGCGGCCATGACATCCTTGGCGAAGGCTTTCGAAGACTCAATTCGCGCGGCGGCGGCCACGGGGCCGAACACCCGCTTCCCCTCGGCGCGGAGCCTGTCGGCCAGGCCCAGCGCCAAGGGCACCTCGGGGCCGACGATGGTGAGGTCAATGCCGTAGGCATCCGCAGCATCGGCGAGTCGGTCGATGTCATCCGCGGCGATCGGAAGGTTGCTGGCAAGAGGTGCGGTGCCGGGATTGCCGGGGGCACAGTAGATGATGGCGTCGGGCTGTTCCCGGCGCAGCGCGGCGACGATGGTATGTTCGCGGCCACCGCCGCCGACAACCAGCAGCCTCACTTGCGCTGCTGGGCTTCGCGGAACGCCTCGCGCGCGCGCTCGGCAGCGCGCTTGGCGGCATCGGCCACCGAGCTGGCGGCCTCGCGGAACTCGTTGGAATAGTGATCCCTTGCGGCGGCAAAATCCTGGCCCAGCGGCCGGGACTTGGCCTCCGTGCCCCGATGGGTGAACTCACCGCGCATGATCCGGTCGTACTCTCCAGAGGCAATCCACTTCTGCAACTCGGCGGCACGAACGGTGTGCATCGGGTGCGTCAGCGCCAGGGTGTTGAGGATCTTGTACACGATGTCGAGCCCCTCATTGCTGGCGGCGTATTCATTGGCCTGGGCCATGAACGGCTCCAGCGCCATCTCGCCGCCCTCCAGCGCACCTCGATAGGCGCCGGCCATCTTCATGAACAGCTGCTGGCTGGCGAGCACGTTCTGGCTGCCGAGCAGGCCGGCACGGTCGGAGCTGAGTTCACTCTTCCGGTACCATTCCAGGATGGCGAGCTTGAGCGGCAGGAGTGCCACGCCGGCCAGGAACGGCAGTGCCGCCAGGCTCACGTTGAGCACGATCTCGGCGATGGTGCGGTAGAGCGAGTGCCCGCTGACCACATGTCCCATCTCATGGGCGATCAAGACCCGGAGTTCCTCGTCGTCCAGCAACTCGACCGCGGCCGAATGGAGGACGATGAACGGATCGTCCACGCCGTAGGCGCCGGCATTGAAGACCGGGGTCTGTGAGACGTAAATCTCAGGGATCGTCGGCCAGTCGAAGGTGGTGCAGACCTCGACGTGGATGGCATAGATCCGGGCGTACTGGGTCGGGCCGCAGCGGACGGCATTGCCCTGAAAGAGGAGCCGGATACCCCGCTCGCCGCCCAGGAAGGCGATGATCTTGCGGACAATGTCGTCGAATCCGGGGACGGAGCGGAGCGCCTGGAGGGCCGCGCGGTCGGCCGGATGCTCCCAGGATACCCCGTCAATCTGGGGGAAGGCGACCCGGGGGCGCGGAGCGGGAACGGTTGTGGCCATGTTCGGGACTCTCGGTGAGGGATTCTCTCCCTACGGTTCTCGGGTCAGGGACGTTTCACACGGGAACAGGGAACAGGGAACAGGGAGCAGGGAGCAGGGTCTTGGCGTCAAAAATGGCCGAATTGCTCAGAGTGACAGGCCCTGCTGACCCGCGCATGTTCCTCAGTTTCCTGTTCCCTGTTCCCTGTTCCCTGCTCCCTTCAGCCGTCCAGCGCCTGCTCCAGGTCCCCGATCAGGTCACTCGCCTCTTCCACGCCACAGCTCAACCGGATCAGGGAGTCCGTCAGCCCCATCGCCTGCCGCATGGCGGGTGGCACCGAGGCGTGAGTCATCGAGGCGGGGTGCCCCACCAGGCTCTCCACGCCGCCGAGCGATTCGGCCAGGGCGAAGACCTTGAACCGCTCGATCACCACCTTGGCACGGGCGGTATCGCCGACGTCAAAGGAGAGCATGCCGCCGAAGCCGCTCATTTGCCGCTTCGCGAGCTCGTGCTGCGGATGGGAGGGGAGACCATGGTAGTAGAGCTTTTTCACATCGGCCCGGTTGCTGAGCCACTCGGCCACCGCGCGGCCGTTCGCATCGTGCTGCTTCATTCTCAGGTGCAGGGTCTTGGTGCCGCGCAGGGCCAGGAAGCAGTCCATCGGGCCAGGGACACCGCCCGCGGCATTCTGGAGGAAGCCGAGGCGCTCGGCCAGATCCTCGCGGCTGGTAACCAGCATGCCGCCGACCATGTCACTGTGGCCGTTCAGGTACTTGGTGGTGCTGTGCAGGACCACGTCCGCCCCGAACTCGAGGGGCCGCTGGAAGACTGGAGTCGCAAAGGTGTTGTCCACCACGAAGAGCAGCCCGCGGGCGGTGGTGATGTCGCCGATCGCGGCGAGGTCCACCAGGAACATCATCGGGTTGGTGGGGGTCTCGCAGTAGATCATCCGGGTGGCCGGGGTGATCGCGGCATCCACATTGGCCGGGTCTCGCATATCCACGTAGGAGAAACTCAGCCCGAACTGGCGGAAGACCTGTTCCATGAGGCGGTGGCTGCCGCCATACATGTTGTCACCGCAGACCACGTGGTCCCCGTGCTTGAGCAGCTTGAGGACGGTGTCCAGCGCCGCCAGCCCCGAGGCGAAGGCAAAGCCGTGCTGCCCCCCTTCGAGGGCCGCGACGTTTCGCTCCAGGGCCTCCCGGGTGGGGTTGGCGGTGCGGGCGTACTCATACCCGTTGTGGGGCTGGCCGAGCGCGTCCTGGCGGTAGGTGCTGGTCTGGTAGATCGGGGTCATGATCGCGCCCGCGGCGGGGTCAGCCACCTGCCCGGCGTGGACCGCCCGGGTGCCGAGCGCGTGGTCGAGGTCGTGGGGGAGGATGCGGGTCATGAGTCCGGTGGGTGAGGGGGGCGACAACCCGTAAGGTTAGGTGGCCCTGCCTCCCCCGGCAAGCCATATTCGCGTTTGTCACGAGGGATATTGTTGAAATCCTCATTATTCCGTACGTTAGAGGGACGTGACCCACGATCAATCGAATGGTCGACCCGCCGCCCTCTCGGGCGCCTCCTGCCTGGTTGTCGATGACGACCCGGATGTCAGGCGCACGCTGTATCGTGTGCTCAAGGGATCCGGGTTGGAATGCGGCGAGGCAGATTCTGGGCGGGCGGCACTGGAATACTTTGCCAGCCACGGCGAGGTCGCCCTCATGGTGAGCGACATCAACATGCCGGAGATGGACGGGATCCAGTTGCTGCGCGAGGTCAAGCGGCTCCACCCCGACACCGCCGTGATCATGCTGACCGGCGTGGCCGAGGTGAGCACGGCGGTGGAGTGCCTGCGGCAGGGCGCGATGGATTACCTGTCCAAGCCGGTGCTTGTGGAGGAGGTTCGCGCCCGTGCCGACCAGGCGCTGGAGAAGCGCCGCCTGATTTTGGAGAACCGGTTCCTCCAACAGAGCTACCAGGAGCGGCTCGAAAGCCAGGTGCGGGCGCTGGACCAGAAGAACAAGGAACAGTTCCTGGGCCAGATCCAGATGGCCGTGCGCATGCTCGAAAAGAAGGATGAATACACCCGAGGTCATTCCAGCCGCGTGGCCGACTACGCCGTCAAGACCGCCGTGCGGCTCGGTTACACCGGGCAGCTCCTCGACGAGTTCCAGCTCGGCGGGGAGCTGCACGACATCGGCAAGATCGGCACCCGGGACGCGGTACTGAACAAACCCGGCAAGCTGACCGTCGAAGAATTCGATGAAATCAAGCGCCACACCGTCGAGGGCGAGGAGATCCTGGAGCCGCTGCGGCGTGAGCATCCCGTGGTGATGCAGATCGTCCGCTGGCACCACGAGCGGATGGACGGTTCCGGCTTTCCGGACGGCCTGGTGGGGGAGGCGATTCCCGAGGCCGCCCGGATCGTCTGCGTCGTGGACGCCTTCGATGCCATGACCACCACGCGCAGCTACCGCCAGCACCTGACCCGCGCCATGGCGATGGCAGAGCTGATCAACTGCTCCGGACCGCAGTTCGACCCGCGGGTGGTTGAGGCGTTCCGGGCGGCACATCCGCAGTTCGCGTAGGCCCCCCCCGCGCCTGTTACCTTTCCGGGCATGTCCAACACCTTGATGATCAGCGTCTCCGGGATGCGGGGATTGGTCGGCACTGACCTGACGCCGGAGCTCGTGGCCCGCCACGCCGCCGCGCTGGGCGCGTGGGCCAAGGCGTCCGGCCTGCCCACCGTGGTGCTTGGCCGTGACGCCCGGACCAGCGGAGAGATGTTCAGCCACGCCGCGATGGCCGGCCTGATGTCGGTGGGGGTGGACGTGATTGACGTCGGCATCGCCCCGACGCCGACGGTGCAGATGGCGGTGGAGCACCACCACGCCGGCGCGGGGCTGATCCTGACCGCCAGCCACAATCCCATCGCCTGGAACGCGCTCAAATTCGTCGGTCCGGACGGGATCTTCCTTGACGGCGAGGCGGGCGCGTCGGTGCGGGCACTGGCGGAGCAGGGTCCCGTGCGTGGCGGCTGGGATGGCATCGGCACGGCCCGCCGCGACACGGACGCCATTGAACGGCACCTCGAGGCGATCCTGGCGCTGCCCGTACTCGATGTGGACGCCATCCGCCGCCGCCGTTTCCGGGTGGCGCTCGACTGCGTCCGGGGCGCCGGCGGCACCACGATGCCGTTGCTCCTGGAGCGGCTGGGCTGTCATGTGGACGGGATCCATCTCGAAGTGGATGGGCACTTTCCCCGGGAGCCTGAACCGATCCCCGAGCATCTGGGTGAGCTTGCCGCCGTGACAACCGCGAGCGGCGCCGACATCGGGTTCGCGGTGGACCCGGACGTGGACCGCCTGGCGGTGGTGGACGAGCAGGGCCGGGCGATCGGTGAGGACTACACCCTGGCCCTGGCGGTCCGGGCGGTCCTGTCACGGCAGCCTCGGGGCGGGGGCACCCCGGTCGTGGTGGCCAACCTGTCCACCAGCCGCGTGGTGGAGGACGCCGCGCTGGCCCACGGCGCCCGGTTTGTGCGGGCCCCGGTGGGGGAGGCGAACGTGGCGCGCGAGATCGTGGACCAGGGAGCGATCATCGGCGGGGAGGGGAATGGCGGGGTCATCCTTCCCGAACTCCATGTGGGCCGGGACGCCCCGCTGGGGGTGGCCCTTATATTGCAATACCTTGCGGATCGGGGGGAGGCGGTAAGCGCCATCGTGGCGGCGGCTCCCCGGTACCGGATCGTCAAGGACAAGGCCCCCCGGGGTGCCGATCTCGAGGCGATCTATGCCGGCCTGCTGGCACGATTCCCTGATGCGACGCCGGACGATCGCGACGGCCTGCGGTTGGCCTGGGCGGATCGCTGGGTGCATGTGCGCCCCTCGGGCACCGAGCCGATCATCCGGTTCATTGCCGAGGCCCCCACGGAAGAGGCCGCGCGGGAGCTGATTGCCGCGAGCCGGAGTGTGCTGACTTGAGCGAAGGGATGTCCTGACCATGTGTGGCATTGTGGGCTATGTGGGACCGCGCCAGGCGGCCGGGATCCTGGTGGACGGACTGCGGCGCATGGAATACCGCGGCTATGACTCCGCGGGTGTGGCAATCATCAACGGGAGCGGGCTCAGTGTCCGCAAGGCCGCCGGCAAGCTCTCCGCGCTGGTCAGCCAGCTGAAGGACGATGCGCCGAGCGGCACGATCGGCATCGGCCACACCCGCTGGGCCACGCACGGTGCCCCCACCACCCCAAACGCTCATCCGCACCTCGACCAGAGCGGCCGCATCGCGGTCATCCACAATGGCATCATCGAGAACGCCCCGGCGCTGCGGAAAGTGCTGGCCCAGCGCGGGCACAGCTTCGCCTCCGAAACGGACACCGAGGTCCTGGCACACCTGATCGGCGAGCTGTACCAGGGTGACCTGGAAGAGGCGGTGGCGGCTGCGCTGCGCGAGGTGGACGGCGCGTACGGCATCGCGGTCATCGCCGAGGACGAGCCGAACGTGGTGGTGGCGGCGCGCAACGGCTCCCCGCTCCTCGTGGGCGTGGGGGAGCACGAGTGGTTCGTGGCCTCCGACGCGTCGGCCATCCTGGAGCACACCCGGTCGGTGGTCTACCTGGATGACGGCGAGATGGTGGTGCTGACGCGCGAGGGATACCGGGTCCGGAACCTCTCGGTCCGCAACATCGAGAAGCCGGTCAACCAGATCGAGTGGGACCTGGCCACCGTGGAGCGGGGCGGGTATGCCCACTTCATGCTCAAGGAGATCTTTGAGCAGCCGGAGAGCCTGCGCAACACGATGCGCGGCCACCTGCTCGAGGAGGAGGGCACGGGCCGGCTCAAGGGGCTCAATCTCTCCGACCAGGAGCTGATGCAATTCAACCGCATCATCATCACCGCCTGCGGCACGTCCTGGCACTCGGCATTGATCGGCGAGTACATGATCGAGGAGCTGGCGCGGATCCCGGTGGAGGTGGAGTACGCCTCCGAGTTTCGCTACCGCAACCCGATCGTGGATGAGAAGACGCTGGTGATCGCGATCTCCCAGTCCGGCGAGACCGCCGACACCTTGGCCGCGATCCGGGAGGCGAAGCAGCGGGGCGGGCGGACGATCGGGCTGGTCAACGTGGTGGGCTCGACGATTGCCCGGGAGGTGCACGGCGGCCTCTACCTGCGCGCCGGCCCCGAGATCGGGGTCGCGAGCACCAAGGCGTTCACCAGCCAGGTGGCCGCGCTGGCCATGGTGGCGCTCCGGCTGGCCCGCCTGCGTCACATGAGCGTCCTGCAGGGGCGGCAGTTCATCCACGCCCTCCAGGCGCTCCCCGACCAGATCACCTCGATCCTGGACCGGGCGCCGGCGGTGGAGACGCTGGCCGAGGAGTTCGCCACGGCGCAGAACGCGCTCTACCTTGGCCGTGGGGTGAACTTCCCGGCGGCGCTCGAAGGGGCGCTCAAGCTCAAGGAGATCTCCTACATCCACGCCGAGGGGTATCCGGCCGCCGAGATGAAGCACGGACCGATTGCGCTGATCGATGAGAACATGCCGGTGGTGGTGCTGGCCCCGAAGGACGCGGTGCACACCAAGATCCTCAGCAACATCGAGGAGGTGAAGGCGCGCAAGGGGAAGGTGATCGCGATCGTGACGGAGGGTGATGCCGAGATCCAGCGCCTGGCCGACAGCACCTTCGAGATCCCGGAAACCCTGGACCTGCTGACGCCGATCCTGACCATCATCCCGCTGCAGCTGTTCTCGTACTACGTGGCGGTGCGCCGCGAGTGCAATGTGGACCAGCCCCGCAACCTGGCGAAGTCGGTGACGGTGGAGTAAGGGAACGGGGAACAGGGAACAGGGAACGGGGAACAGGGGGCGGTCAAGGTGTCATCCCGAGTGAGGACCGGCAGGTCCGAGCGAGGGATCTTATCGGCGGCGCTGGTGGGCTGCCCAGGTGGCCGTGCCCGGGTAACAAGATCCCTCGCCCGCTCCGCGGGCATCGGGATGACTCCGATGTCCAGAGGGCTCCCGTTCCCTGTTCCCTGTTCCCTGTTCCCTGCTCACTGCTCACTGCTCACTGCTTACTGCTCACTGCTCACTGCTCACTGCTCACTGCTCACTGCTTACTGCTTACTGCTTACTGCTCACTGCGAAGTCATACGGATACCCCGCCCGCTCCAGCAGGTCGATCACCAGCCGCACCGGCAGCCCCATCACGCTGAAGAAGTCTCCCTCGATCCGCTCCACCAGCGCGGCACCGTAGCCCTGGATCCCATAGGCACCCGCCTTGTCCATCGGTTCGCCGGTGGCCACATAGGCGCGTACCTGCGCCTCCGTGGCGGGCCGGAAGTACACGGCGGTGGAATCAGCGGCCTCATGAGTCGTGCCATCCGCGATCAGGCAGATGGCGGTGGTCACCTCGTGCCGCTTGTCCTGCAGCCGCATCAGCATGCGCACGGCGTCCTCGGCATCCGCGGGTTTTTCGAGCAGTGCGCCCTCGAGCACCACGATCGTGTCGGCCCCGAGCACCAGGGCGCCGGGCACCGCGCGGGCCTTGTCCCGGGCCAGCCGGCGCGCATAGGCTGCCGGCTCCTCACGAGGCAGCGGAATCTCCTGCACGTCGGCCGCCATGACGCGGTGGGGAATGCCGAGCATCTCCAGGAGCTGGTGGCGCCGGGGGGAGCGGGAGGCCAGGACCAGGGGGTGTGCCAGCATCAGGGGCGTTCCAGCAGCAGGGTCACCGGCCCGTCGTTGTGGATCGTGACTTCCATCATGGCGCCAAACTCTCCGGTAGCCACTGTCAGCCCGAGACGCCGAAGCGCCGCGATGAACCCCTCATAGAGCGGGATGGCCACCTCCGGGCGCGCCGCGTCAATGAACGACGGACGGCGCCCCCTGGCCGCATCGCCGTAGAGCGTGAACTGGGAGACGACCAGCACAGCGCCATCCACCTCCGCCAGGGACAGGTTCATCTTGCCCTCGGCGTCGGCAAAAAGGCGGAGACCCGCGACCTTCTCGGCCATCCACTCCACTTCGCTGGCGGTATCGGCGTGGGTAAACCCGACCAGGACGCAGAACCCCCGGTCAACGGCGCCGATGACACGGCCGTCAACCGAGACACTGGCGCTCGAGACTCGCTGCAGCACGATGCGCATGGTGTTTCCGCGCGTCTCCCTTCCGTTTGAAGGCCCTCCTGCTTTTCCCTGCTCCCTGGGGCGCACAGATGTGCGCCCCTGCCGCTCCCTGCTCCGTGGGGCGCACAGATGTGCGCCCCTACAATTGCTACCCCGCCCACACCCTCACCACCCCTGCCCGCCCCCGGATCTCCAGGTCTTCCCGCGCGGTGAGGCTGCCGGCATCGGGAAGCGCGGCCCGGAACGCCTCGGTGACCAGGATATCGTCCGCACCGGCCCCCGCACAGAGCTTGAAGGCGACATTGACCGTATCACCGATGACGGTGTAGTCCAGCCGGTGATCGCTGCCGATGCGGCCAGCAAAGACCTCCCCGCGCGCCAGCCCGATTCCGACCGAGAGGGCGGGCCATCCACGGGCCGTCCACATCGCGTTCAACCTGGCCAGGTCCGCGCGCATGGCACGGGCCGCGTCGAGGGCCCGGGCCGCCTCGTCCGGCATGCCGAAGGGTGCGCCCCAGACCGCGAGCAGGCCATCGCCAAGGAACTTGTCCAGCGTGCCACCGTGGGCGAAGACCTGGTCCGTCATGCTGGTGAAGTACTCGGTCAGCAGCTCAGCGACCGTCTCCGGGGCCAGCTGCTCGGCGAGCCCGGTGAAACCGCGGATGTCGCTGAAGAGCACCGACACCGTCCGCCGTTCACCGCCGGCGCCGAGCGGCGCTCCGGCCGCCGCGACAATCGCCGCCACCTCCGGGGCAAGGAAACGTTCGAGGTTGCGGCGCTGCTCGTCCTGCCGGCGAACGGTGGCCCCCAACTCCGCGCGCGCCAGGCTGGCCCCCGCCAGCGCGGCAAAGGCAAGGACGGTGCGGGCCTCGCCGTCACTGAATGGTGTGGCGGAACTGATCCGATCGGCGTAGAGCACCCCGACGACCTCCCCGCCTGTCGTCGTCATGGGGGCCGCGATGGCGCTCCGGACTCGCGACGCGATCACCGACCCGGATCGCAGGGTCGCGTCGTCAAGCGCGTCCTCTGTCACAACTGGATGGCCCTCGGTCACCGCGCGATCGGCGAGCGCCCGGGGCACCTGCACCGCCGTGGCGGGCCCGACCCTGCTGCGGCTCTGGATGGGCACCAGGGCACCGTCCGGCCCCTGCCGGAGCAACACCGCCACCCGATCGGCTGGGACGAGCCCGAACGTCAGGTCGGCGACCAGCGCCTCCAGGCTGGCCCCGTCTACGGCGCCGGCAAGCTCCTGGGCCAGGGCCAGCAACTGACCCAGCGTCGCCGGATCGCCGATGTCGCCGGTGGCGGGCGCAATGGTGCGGGTGGCACCCCTGCCCGCCAACGCGGCACTCTCCGCCGGGGTGCCCGCCTGCTCCACCCGGAAGGCGGGCCGCCCGAACGTCAGGGTGTCCCCCGCCGTGAGCAGCGCCTCGGTGACGTTCACGCCATTCACCATGGTCCCATTGGCGCTGCCGAGGTCCCTGACGCGCAGCCGATCGCCGGTGGCCTGGATCTCGGCATGCGTCCGGGACACGGCGGAGTCGGGAATGACCAGGTCAGCGCCGCCCCCACGGCCGACGAGCAGTGGCCGGCCGAGGGGGATGGGGAAGTCCCCGTGCCCGGTCAGTCCGATCAGGCGCAGGTCCGTCTCGCTCATCGTGGCGCGGCGATGATGTAGGTGCCAGGGGCCGTGATCGTGGTGGCCAGAAGGTCGGAGGCAGGGCGGCGGCTGGGGAGAAACAGGACCTCCTGGGCGGCGCCAAGCTGGGCGGCAAACAGCTCATGTTCAAAGGCGATGGCGGTGCCATAGCGCTGGCGGGCGGCATCGGGCATCACGAAATGCACGGCATAGCTGAATGTCAGGTCGACCTGGCCCGTCATCTGGGCCCCGGGTTCGAGGGCAATCTCCAGGCCGAACATGCCCGGCCGCGGCCGGAGGGTCACGGTGGTCGTCAGTTGTTCGACCGGAGGCGTGATGGCGCCGGGTGCGAGCCGGAGCTCTGCGAAGACGCTGTTGTCGGGCTCACCGCGGCGCACCAGGATGACCCGCGGTTCCATCGCGTTGAAGGTGACGGTGGTATCCTCCGCCGGCACGCCCCAGGATTCCAGGACAAAGACCTGTTCCAGCGTGGAAGCGGGCGGCACCGGGCGCCCCGCCGGATCCGGCGCGTCGAGATCGGGCGAGCGCCCCCCGCAGGCGAGGAGCCCGGCCACCAGTATGCTTGTCCATGGCGCAAGACATCGGGATATTCCCACGTGAATGGCCGTCCTCCGGTGGTGCGCCCTCGGGGCGCTCGTGATGGTGCCTGCGACCGATCCGCTCGCGTCGCAGCAGTGGGGTGATCCGGCCGCCAGGGAGCTGGTGTCCCGCGCCATCACGCGGCGCGAGGCCGCCGAGGCCGACTCCGGCCTGGTACGCTGGGAAGCCCAGGCCCGGGGGACGGTGCTCTTCCTGACCCAGCTGGGCGGTGAGTCGTCCCCGCCACGGCTGGTCAAGGCGGACGAGCTGGTCGTCGAAGTGTATTGGGAGGCCCCGGGGCACGGCAAGCAGCGGATCCTGGCCTGGCGGGACCGCGCCTGGCTGCCCACCGACATCAGCTATCACCGCGATCACCTCGGCATCGTCACCAATGACTTCGGTCCGCTGATCCGGGTCGGGGAGGGAGACGAGGTGCGGGACGTGCCGCATCCGCTGTCCTCGATGAGTGCGGGCCAATACGAATTTGCGCTCGACGGCGCCGTCACAATCGAATCGGCCGGCCGCTCAGTGACGGTCCGCGCCGTGCAGGTGCGCCCCCTCGACCTGGCCGCGCCGGCCGTGGTGGGCACCCTCTACCTTGACGACGACACCGCGGCATTGGTGCGGTTCCGGTTCAGCTTCACGCCATCATCGTACCTCGAGGCGGCGCTGGAGGACATCACCGTCGTCCTGGAGAACGCCCTCCTCGGGGGGAGGCACTGGCTTCCCTGGCGGCAGGGGATTGAGATCCGGCGGCAAGCGGGCGTCGTAGACTTTCCAGCGCGAGGCATCATCCGGGGGACGTGGGAGCTCCGTGATTTCCAGTTCGGTGCGGAGGTGGCACCCCGGCCGATGGCGGGCCCGGCGATTGACGGCTTGCGTGCCCCCGGGGGTCCGGGCGACTTCTGGGATGGCTCCATTGAGGAGCGGGTGGCGGGGCTCGCGGATGTGGGCACTGCGCTCAATGCCGACGCACTGCGCGACGAGATCCGTGTGGTGGCCGGCCGTCGCCTGCAGCGGGTGGGGCCGCCTGCGAGGCTGGCAGCCGGCCGGCTGAGTGACCTGATCCGGGTGAATCGCGTCGAGGGTGTCAGGCTCGGTCTTGGCCTGACACTCACACCGCAACGCCTGGGCGGGGCGTCGGCGAGCTCGTGGGTGGGGTACGGAGCGTCGAGTCGGCGCCTGACGGGACGCCTCGACCTGGCGCTGCCGCTGGGGCCGAGTGTGGAACTCCGCGGCGGGGTCAGCCGGATGGTGGAGGACCTGGTGGGAGAGTTGCCGCTCTCCGTGCCGCTCAATTCGCTGCTGGCGCAGGAGTTCGGGGTGGATCATGGCGACTGGGTGGAGCGGGAGGCCTGGCATCTCACCGGCGCATTCGGTACCGTCAGCGGATCGCTGCTGACCGTGCGCCTGGCCCTGGAGCAATGGCACAGCATGGCTGCGATCGCCGCGCCGTCGCGAGGCGAATATCGTCCCAATCCGCCGCTTGGTGCGGACCGACATGGCACGATGCGAATCGAGTGGTCGCATCAGCGGGAACGCAGCCCCGGCTCAACCCGGCTGGTCCGATCAGCCGTCGAGGGGGGGATTGGCCCGGGTGAGTTCCTTCGGGTGGAGGCGGAGATGGCGCGCGGCGTCCCGCTCGGGACGGGGGAGGGTCGGGTCCGGATGATGGGCGGCTGGTCCACCGGGCAGGTGCCGCCCTCGCGGCTGTTCGCCATTGGCGGGTGGGGGACACTCCCTGGCGAGCCGTACCGCGCGTACGGCGGCCGGTGGGCCGTCCTGGGGCGCCTGGAGTACCTCTTCCCCGTCACCGTGCCTGAGCTCCCCCTTGGCAGCTACGCGGGCACTGGCGGCCAGTGGTTGCTCGGGCCCTTTGTGGCCGCCGGTGCGGGTGGAGGAGGGGCCTCGGGCGGTGACGCGTTCTGGGCCGCTTCCGGGGGAATCCGGCCGGTGGTGGGAATAGCGGTGGAAGGGTTCTGGGGGCTGGTCCGAGCGGAGGTGGGGTGGGCCCTTCGGAGCGGC
>JBHEPH010000014.1:0-44968 GCA_046260395.1 Gemmatimonadales bacterium | reverse complement strand
GCGTCGATCTGGCAAAACCGTGGTGGGGAATTCTTTAGCCTTCCCTCCTGTGATTCCGGGCTGCTCCCTACCGCATCGGGGGGCCGCGGCCCTAGATTTGCTCTATATACCGGTCATGACGACCCGAACCCCATCTCCACCCGTGCTCGGGGGGCCCATGCAGTTCAGCGATGAATGGCTCGTCCCCACGATCTCCGCTCTGGTCCCGGACGCCGATATCGACGTGATCCGGAAGGAGGGGGGGCGGTCGCCAGGCTCGCTGTGGGAGGCGCTGGTGTCGCGCCGCCGGCTGACGGATGACGAGATCGTCTCGGCCATCGCCACCCGGTTCCGTCTGCCGATTGCCGATCTGCACGCCGTCGAGCCCGCCACCCACGAGAGCGTTCCCGAACAGCTCGCCCGCAAATACAACATCCTGCCGCTGCGGATCACCAATTCGCTCCTGGAGGTGGCCACCGCCAATCCGTTCGACATGGACGCCGAGAAGATGCTGGCGTTCGCCACGGGGCGGGAGGTGCGGATGATCCTGGCACCACCAGCCAAGATCCGGGATCGCATTGACGAGACCTATCGCGGCAGCGATGTCGTCAACAAGCTGCTGAGCGGCATGGCGGACAGCGAAGTGACCCAGCTCTCCGACGAGCCGGATGATCTCTCGACGAGTGCGGAGGAAGCCGCCGCTCGCCCGATCATCAAGCTGGTGGACACCCTGCTCGCTGACGGCATCACCAGCCGGGCCAGCGACATCCACATTGAACCCACCGATGCCGGCGTCATCGTCCGGTACCGCATTGACGGCGTGCTGCGCGAGATCATGAAGATCCCGCGGAAGGCAGGTATTCCGCTCATCTCGCGCATGAAGATCATGTCCGGCATGGACATCGCCGACCGCCTGCGCCCGCAGGACGGCCGCGCCCGCGTGGCGGTGAACGGCAACCCGGTGGACCTGCGCGTCTCGACGCTGCCCGCGTCCCACGGCGAGAAGGTCGTCATCCGGATCCTGGACCAGAAGGGGACGGTCCTGACGCTCAACGCGCTGGGCATGCAGGCCGACGAGCGCGACGTCATCGAGGCGCTGGTCCGCAACAAGGAAGGCATCGTCCTGGTGACCGGTCCGACGGGATCGGGCAAGACGACCACCCTGTACGCGGCGCTCCGCCTGGTCCAGAACACCGGGGTGAACATCGTGACGGTGGAGGACCCGGTCGAGTACCGGCTGGGCGCCAACATCGTCCAGGTCCAGACCAATGACAAGGCCGGTCTGACCTTCGCCTCGGCGCTGCGGTCCATCCTTCGCCAGGACCCGGACGTGGTCCTGATCGGCGAAATCCGCGATGCGGAAACGGCCCAGATCGCCGTCCAGGCCTCGCTGACCGGTCACCTGGTGCTCTCCACGCTGCATACCAACGACGCGCCCAACGCGGTGACCCGCCTCGTGGACATCGGGATGGAGCCGTACAAGATCGCCTCCGCGCTCCGCGGTGTCATCGCCCAGCGGCTCCTCCGGCGGCTCTGCCCCACCTGCAAGGCGCCGGACACGGAAGCGGTCCCGCGTTCCATGCTCAAGTGGGTACCCGAGGGGCAGGCGCTGTTCAAGTCGGTCGGCTGCCCGGACTGTGCCCAGACCGGCTACCGGGGCCGCTTCAGCATCGTCGAGGTGCTGACCATGGGTCAGGAACTCGAGGAATTGATTGGATCAGGTGCCACCGCGGACAAGATTGCGGAGGCCGCCCGGCGGAATGGCATGAAGTCTCTGTTCGAGAGCGGGCTGCAGCACGTGCTGGATGGGATGACATCGGTGGAGGAACTGCTCCGGGTCACCGATGTCCCGGTGATCCGCGCGCCGGCGGTGCCCAAGGCTGCCCCGACCGCCGCCGCGGCACCGGCTCCCACCGCACCGGCGCCTTCCGCCCCGCAGCACTCCGCCACCGACCTGACCGCATTTGAGTTGCTGGACGATGTCCTGCCGCCGGAGGGGGGCGTCCCGGCGGGCACCAAGGGCACGGTGCTCCTGGTGGACGACGAGGACTCCCTCCGCATGGTGATGCGGGACCTCCTGGAGCGGGACGGCTGGACGGTGCGCGAGGCGGCCGATGGGATTCAGGCGCTGGATGCCGTGGACCGGCACGCCCCGGATATCATCCTCCTGGACCTGAACCTCCCTGGCCTGGATGGCTACTCGGTGCTGGAGAAGCTCCGCAGCCGTCCCAGCACCCGCGACGTCCCGATCATCGTCCTGACCGCCAAGGGCGACGAAGACAACGAGGTGCGGGTGCTTGAGGCGGGAGCCAACGATTTCCTGACCAAGCCGTTCCGCGCCCGTGCGCTCTCCGCCCGGCTCGACGCCGTGCGGGCCCGCCACCGCAGCTGATCCTCCGCCCGTCATGACCTCGATCCGCGTCTCGCTGGTGGACGCGTATCTGCTTCGCCCGGCGCCCGCCGGGCTGGAGGCGCTGGTGCTCCGCCGCGGGCCGCACGGACGGTGTCCCGGCTCCTGGGAGGCTGTCCACGGGCATATCGAGGCCGGGGAGTCCCCGGCCGAGGCCGCAGCACGGGAGATTCTTGAGGAGGCCGGGCTCCGGCCGACCCGCCTCTACAACCTCAGCCGGGTGGAGACCTTCTATCAGCACGGGATCGATGAGGTGGCGATGGTGCCGGTGTTCGTTGGCCTCGCGGAGGAGGGCGCGGCCGTGACGATCGGGCCCGAACATGACGCATCGGAATGGCTGCCGGTCGAGCAGGCAGCGGAGCGCTACAGCTGGCCGCGCGAGCGGCGCGCCATCCTCGATGCGGCGGCCATCCTGCGCGCGGGCGACGCGGGGGCGATCGAAGACGTCCTGCGGGTCTGGTAGGGCCTCAATACTCGTTGGCGAAGGTCAAGAACTTCCAGGTACCATCGCGCTCCAGCATCGTGCCGAAGATCCGCCTCACGCGTGTCGTCCCCAGCGAATCCTGCACCCGTACCACGCATCCCTCCCAGAGGCGGTTGCGTTCCTGTTCCTGAGGCGCTGCGGGGCAGGTATGCCCGACGTAGCCCAGACTCCGGCCACCGTCACGCTGCATCAGTCGAGTAATCCCGCGGCTCGATAGGTTCTGCATCTGGAACCAGAGCAGGGCGGGGCTGAGCTCGTAGGGTGGAGCGGTGAAGTGGGTATGCGGGTAGTACAGCGCGATGAACTCATCTCGTTGCAGGACCAGCCGCTGCAGTTCCAGGGTATCTCGCTGCTCCACCGCCCGGATCAGGCGCTCCACCAAGGCCTCCCGTCCGTCCGCCCCGTCCCTGAGGCGACTCGGCAGGGAGTCGACGGTGGCGGTGAAGCGCCTGATTTCTTCCTCAATCGGAAACGTACTGTCCACTACTCCCTGATAACTTGCGACGGGGGGTGCGCCACGAGATGTCTCCCCGCACCCGCTGGCTGCGGTGAGCGCCGCGACGGCCAGGCCGAGGTGCGGTGCGAGGAGGCACCAGGACCGACGCCCTGATGGGCGCCGGTCTGGCATAGACAACGGTGTCCTCAATTTTCGGCGTAGTTGGTCCAACCCTGCCACCACTTCGCACCATTCGGGTCCGCCGCACCCCGGTATGTTGTTCCCGTCACGAAGCCGCCTGCCTTGGCAGCCACGGCACCCGCGAAGGTCGCCAGGCCCCCGACCCGGGCTGGCGACCCGACGGCGGGCGTCCAGTCCAGGGTCGTGGTCGTCGGGCTGGCCGGCAGGGCGGTGAAGAGGCTGCTCGCGGTGCCAGCCACCGACTCGATATTGTTGGCCGCCTGATCCACCGTCCCCTGCACCGTGGCCCCGGTCTGGGGCTGGAAGACGGCGCCGTTCTCGGCCAGCAACAGGTTGCCGAGTACCAGGTCGCCCGCCGTAATCCGGTCGAGGGTGGGCTGGTCCCGCAGCGAGATGGCCGCTCGACTCCACCGGGCCACGACGCCGTTGACATAGAAGCCGCCCGTGCCCCGGCGCAGCATCATGCCGATATTGCCCGACCCCTGGGTGTTGACGCCCGCCGGCGGGCCGACCAGGGTGAAGTTGGCAAACATCGGGATGTTGTAGGGCTGCGAGGTCTGGCCGTTGAGGCAGTTCGCACCGGCGCAGCCGTCGTTCTCGAAGCCCTGCGGGTCGTTGGAGACGTTGCCCGCCTGCGGCCGCGGCACCACCTGGACCTGCTGGAAACCGATCACGAACTGGTTGCGGCCGACGTAACCCTCAGAGGCATCGAAGTGATCATCCCCGGCGTTGTAGGAGATGAGGTACTTGCTGTCCACCGCGCCACCGAACCACTCGAACGTGTCGTCCAGGCCATTCAACCCCTGGACGTATTCAACCGTGGTGCCGCTGCCCACGGCGGCCAGCGTCAGGGTGTTCAGCTCGGCGTCAGGTGCCGTGGCAAAGCCCGCGAATTCGATGCGGACGTAGCGGAGGGTGCCGCTGTTGTCGGCGTTGTTGGTGCCGCCCGAGTAGTCCACGGCGGGATTGGCGGCGCCGGTGCCGGTGCCCTCGAGGATGACGGGCTGGCCGCGGTTGATGATGCCGTTGCCCACGATGATCAGGCCGCCCCAGTCGCCGGCCTGGCGCTGGCCCGCCGGGCGGGACGAGGTGAAGACGATCGGGCTCTGGGCCGTGCCGAGGGCCTGGATTCTGGCGCCGCGGAGGACGAAGAGCGAGGAGCCGACGGTGTTGAAGTCGCCCCGGATGATGGTGCCCGCCTCGATGGTCAGTGTAGCGCCGTTGGTCACCTTGATGAAGCCCTGGAGCAGGTACTGCTTGTCGCTGGTCCAGGTGGTGTTGGCCGTGATGTTCTGGGTGATGGTTTCCACGGGCTTGTCCTGAGTGGTCACGGTGACGGCGGCCGAATACTCCGAGGTCTCGCTGCCGCTGACAGTGGCCACCTGATACCGATAGGTCGTGTTGGCCAGCAGGCCGACATCGGTAAACGGCGGGGTCGTGGGGTTGCCCACGACGGCAAAGGTTCCACCGGTGGCGCCTTCCGCCCGCTGGACGACGTATCGTGTCGCGCCACTGACCGGGGTGAAGGTGACCTCCACGCTGGTGCTGCCCAGGGCCTGCGCGGCCAGTCCTGAGGGCGGCGCTGGGGGTGTCGGATCGACGGGGCCACCATTGTCGCCACTGCATGCTCCCACCATCACGGTGCCGAGCAGGGCGGGAAGAAGGAGTCGGGAGATCAGGCGCATGGTGTGTGTTTTCCTTGAAGGAGGTGACAACGACCGCCGGGTACCACTCCCCGACGAACCACGGGGGATGATACCCGGCGACTGTTCCCGCCCGGTCTCACGCAGGTCACACCTCCGTCACGGTTCTCAGGGCGTCCAGCTCAGCCCCACGCTGAAGGACCGCCCCGAGCGGGAGAACTCGCGGACGACCGTGCCCTGCGTGACCTCGTGATGGGCATTGAGGAGGTTCTTCAGGTCGGCCTTGCCGCTCAGCCCACCTGCCACGGGGAACCGGAGCGCCAGATCCAGCACATGCCTCGACTCCTCGAAGATGTCGGGGAGCGGCGCTTCCGCCGCGCTGGAGATGCGGCGCCCGACGACGTTGTAGAGCACGGTGCCACTGAGGCGTCCCTGGGGCGACGTGTAGGTCAGTCCGGCGTTGACCACCCACGGGGCCTGGCCGACCATGGCGCGGCGGTCGTTGAGCTTGCTGGCCTCATCGGCCCCGATGGTGATCTCGCTGCTCATCAAGGTGACGTTGCTGAAGATCCCGAACGGGCGGAATGCCTCGCCGAGGAGGTCAAGGTTCTTCCGAATCTCGAACTCGACCCCGATGTTCTTCGCGGCGTCGGCATTCACAAAGGTGATGACCCGGGTTCCCGAGGTGGCGAGGAAGACCCGCTCGATCGGGGAGTCGAAGGTCTTGGCAAACAGCCCTACGCTGATGACTTCGGTGGCGCGTGGATACCACTCCCACCGAAGGTCGTAGTTCTGGATCAGGGCCCGCCGCAGGTCGGCATTGCCGAGCACGTTTTCGCCGCCAATGACATCCCGGTACTGCACCGGTGCCAGTTCCCGGTACTCGGGTCTGGACAGGGTCTGGGAGGCCGAGGCGCGGACCACGTGCTGCTCCGAGAGGCGAAGATTGAGGGTCAGCGAAGGGAGCAGGTCGGTGTAGGACGGGTTGATCGTGACGGGATCGCCGACCGTTGGCTCCGCGACTACGCGGGTGGTGGACTGCTCGAGTCGCACGCCGCCCACGACCTCGAGGCGCCGCGTCAGGGGAAGCTGGGCCATCGCGAAACCGGCGGTGACCATCTCCGTGGCATCATAGCTGCCTCCGGCCCCGAGGGGCGTCAGGCGGAACCAGTTCTCATCCCCGGTCGTGAAACGCCCGTCGAAGACCTCCTCAGGGGTCAGCTCCCGTGCGGAACGTGGCAGGGTGGAGGCAATGCTGAACGCCTGGTTGGTGCTGAGGCGCTCGGTCTGCCGGACCGCGCCACCGACCTTGAACTGGGCGGCCTTTTCCCCCGAGCCGAGCGTCATCCGGTAGCTGCCCGTTCCCTCCCAGGTGCCCTCATCCAGGTTGGCGAAGGTCCGGACGGCGCCTTCGTTCGACTGGCTGAACCAGACCGGGGGGAGCGGAGCACCAGCGGGATCCACATCCAGCGCATAGACGATTTCTGACCGGTCGGGCTCGCGGCGGCCGACCAGGGAGCGGGCCACCGACCAGTCAAACCGGTGGCGACGCCCGACCTCGTGCTCACCGACCAGCTGGCTCGACCAGACATCCCGCTCCACATATTGGAGGCGGTCGATCAGGAAGCGGCCCCCCAGGTTCTCACTTTCCCCCTCTTCGCGGCGCGCATCATTGTCTGCGGTCCGCGTATAGGTGTTGTTGAGCGCCAGGCGGCTGGTCTGGCCCAGCATGGTGCTGAGGTTGACCATCCCGCCCAGCAGGGCCGACGACCGACCAGTACTGCCCTCGTAGCGATCGACCTCATCCTGGACCTCAGGATCCGAGGTGGCGAGGGCAAACGCACGGATCTGGTCGGCCCGAACTTCCTCGGAGTACCCGTAGGTGCCGGAGACGAGGTAGCCGATCCGTTGCCCGAAGACCAGGTCGTTGCCGCCCACCGACAGGCTGAGTGTGGTGTTGGGCGTGGCCCTCCCGACCGGGGCGCGCCATGAATTGCGGAACGCGTTGACCAGGGTATTGACCTGGTCCTGGGACGCCGGGCCGTCGAATAGTCCCGCGGTGCCCAGCGCGGAGGGGAGCGATCGCGAACCCGCCCCGAACGTGAACTGCTCCCCGCCCGCTCGCGGGGCGCGGAGGATCGACTTGCCGGTGGCCACGTCGCTCCCACCCATGGAGACCGACAGGACCATCCGGCGGGTCGCGGGAAACTCCCTGGTCTGGATGTCCACGGTGGCGCCAGAAAAATCGCCACTCAGGTCCGGGGTGAAGGTCTTCGCGGTCGTGATCGACTGAATCAGCCCGCTCGGGAAGAGGTCCAGGGGGACCACCCGGCGTTCAGGCTCGGGGCTGGGAATTCGCGCCCCATTCAGGGACGTCGTCGTGTACCGCTCCCCCAGGCCGCGCACCACCACGTACCGGCCATCCTGCACCGTGACACCGCTGACGCGCTGCACCGCCGCGGCGGCATCGCCATCGGGACTCCGGCTGATTTCCTCGGCGGTGATGGCGTTCACGACGTTCGCGCTGTTGCGCTGCTGGTTCAGGGCCTCGCTGACCGACCCGCGCTCGGCCTCCGCACTGACCGAAATTTCGGCAAGCTGGAGCGCCTGGCGGGAAATGCCGACCATCTGTTCCACCACACCGCCAGCCGTGAGCGTGATCCCGGTGACGGTCTTCGGGGTGTAGCCCAGCATGCGCACGCGGAGGGTCACCGTGCCGGCCGGGATGTCCGTGAGGGTGAACCGGCCGTCGAGCCCGCTGGTGGTGGTGCGGGTGGTACCCACCAGTTCCACCGTGGCCCCGGTAACCGCGCCTCCCTGGTCTTCGTCGATGATCCGGCCCACGATCCGGCCGCTGCCCTGCGCGGCGGCGGTATCGGCGGCCCCCCACACCATGACCATCAGGACCACGATTCTCCACACGATCTGGCGCATGCTCGGCACTCCCGTCCCGGGTGAACACGAGCCCGCGCGACCGCCGCGCGGACCCGACGCATCCAGCCGGGAAAGGTGCCAATGGACCGTCTCGGTTGTTCAGCAGTTGTGCAACGGACAGGTAACGGCTGGGGGGCGGGTACCGGGTGCTTGAATCGGTCACGCGCGCTGAATCGGCGATTCCGGCTGGTTGCTCCTCCTCGCTCGACGCTTGCCATTCGGCCGCCCCTACCCCCACCTTGAGGGGCCGCGGTAACCCGGATCAGGAGGGAACATGGGACAGTTTCCCCATTCGCCATTCGGGGACGATGAGCGACCGGCATCGCTACCAACTGATGGCGCCGCCGAAACGTCGCCACTCGAAGCGCTCTTCCCCGTGGTTTATCAGGAACTTCTGGCGTTGGCGAGGCGCCACCTCAACCGTCAGGGACCCTCGACCCTGACCACCACGGAAGTGGTCCATGAGGTGTTTCTTCGGCTGGCCGAAGGGGAGCGGGTGGGGTGGCAGGATCGGGCGCACTTCTTTGCGCTGGCGTCCCGCGCCATGCGCTTCATTCTGGTGGACCGGGCCCGGGCCCGTGCGGCGCTCAAGCGAGGGTCCGGGATGCCCGTCATAACCCTGGTGGACGGCGACGCGCCACTCATCGATCGGTCCGAAGAGTTGTTGGCCATCGCGGAGGCGCTGGAACGCCTTGCGGCGCATGACACCCGCCTCGCGACGCTGGTGCAGTACCGGTTCTTCGGCGGCATGAGCTACGCCGAGATCAGCGAGGTGACCGGCGTGTCAGTGCCGACGGCCAAGCGCGACTGGGCCCGTGCCAGGAGCTGGCTCTACCGCTTCATGGCGGAGGGGGCCGGTCCGGCGCCCTGAGGCGGGCTGCTGCTGGGTGCGCCCCAGGGCTTGCCATCACTGCCGAGCACCACCGCGTCCGCCGGCAGCCCGAGCAAGGTCACTTCGTACGCTACACTGGCCCGGCCCGCGGCCACAGGGTGGTCGACGGTGGATACCACCGTCGCGGATTGTGCAAACATGTTCGCTCCGATAGGTGTTGCCGGGACGCCATATGCGAAGTTGAACGGCACCGTCACCTCCTCTTCAATGGTCATTGACTGTTTGGCCTCCCATTTCCGGGTGCCCCACTGCGAGTCCATCACGAGAATGGCCTCATGGATTCCATGGGGACCGGTGGTGGATGCCACCAACTTGACCTTGATGCGGACCTGGATGCTGTCGGCGGTGCCCGCGGAAACGCCTGGCCGCACAATGACAAAGCTCTGCCAGGTTTTCACATGGGCTGTGGTGTTGACGACGGCCCACAGGCCACTGCTGCCTTGATACTGGCCGTCTCCCGCCACGCTGACCGATCCCTTGCCGCGACCGTCATCTTTGAGGTCCATCGAAACGGTGGCACTCCCCTGGGGAAAGCTGCAGGTGGCGTTGCGCGACCACGCGAACGGGAGTGGGGTTTGGCCACTAAATTGTTCCAGGAAACAATCCCCCGTCCCCGGAACATCCACCGTTGACTGGGCCATCGACATGCGGTATAGCCTGCTTTCCAAATGACCGATTCCCGGCTCGGGAAGCTGTGGCGGCTCTTCCGGAGGGACACAGTGGGGCAGGGCGTCGCGGCGGGCCTGGGCGCCGCCCTGGTAGAGGGCGGAGTAGGCGTAGTAGCAGAGGATCCGCAGGTCGCTGAGGAAGAGTTCGTTGAAGGTCTGGGTGGCGCCCTCCACGGTGTGCTGGAGGGCGCCGATCTGTCCGTCGGCGTTGAGGTCGAAGGCCTCCCGGCGGGTGGTGTCCCCGGTCAGGCCGTCGCCGTTGAGGTCGAAGCGGCTGTGATCGGTGGCGTCGGGGGTGCCCGCGCTGAGGCGCTGGCCATGGTAGGCGGCGAAGGCCTGGGTAAACACATTGAGGTCGTGCTCGTCGAAGCGGCCGTCGCGGCCCGGGGTGCCGGGTCCGGCGGCGACATCGAGGAGCTCCCGGCGCACCGGGGCGTTGCCGAGGCCGGCGTCGAGACGGAGCACGGCCCAGTAGGCGTCGAGCACCCCGGGCACGCCGCTGCGGGCGTAGGCCTCCTGGAGCCGGGTCTTGAGGGCCTGGGGGCTCAGGCTCGGATCGAGGGACCAGAGGTAGGCGGCGATGCCGGCCACCAGGGGCGTGGCCATCGAAGTGCCGGAGTAGCGGGCACTGGTGCCGTTGCAGCGGTTCTGGTTGGCGGGGTAGTTGGCATCCTGAATGACACACGGCGCAAAGACGAGTTCCCCGACGGTGCGGAGATCGGAGCCATGACTCGAGAAGTCGGACTCCTGCCCGCTCCGGCTGGAGCTGCCCACCATGATCAGATTGGGGGAGCGCGTGGCGGCGGCGGGCGCATTGGCCAGCATCCAGGCCCAGTAGTTGTCGAAGCCGGCGGAATCGGCAGCGGCGAGGCCGATACCGCGGATCAGCAGCCGGAGATCGTCCTGGCTGCCCGCGACGTTCCAGCGGGAGCCCCAGAAGGCCTGGTTGATGGGGGTGGCGAGCTTGCCCTCATTCCCCGCGGCGGTCAGGTGGAGGAAGCGGCCGACATGCGGGGCGACCGCGATCCGCCAGTTGAGGGCCTCGGTGACGAACCAGAGCCGGTCGGCGGCGCTGTTGTCGAAATCGTTGCCGAGGCTGGTGCTCAGCAGGAACTGGCCGGTGGCCGGGAACTTCGCAACCAACTCGGCAATGGTGGTGCCCCCCCCCAGCCCGCCGACCGGGATCCCTTCCACTGTAATTCGACCGGCATGAGGGAACGCCCCGGTGAAGGGGGTGCCGTCATGGTCGGCCGCCAGGATCCCGGCCACGTGAAACCCATGATTCTCCTTGGGCGATGGGCGGCCAGCTGGCGACGCCGTGAAGAGCAGTGGGCTCACCGGGGCGAGCGGGGTCAGCTGGTGATAGTGATCGGGCAGCAGGACACGAATGGGGCTCGTGGCCAGCGCCTGGACGTTCCAGGCCGCCGGGAGGCGGCCCGGGATCAGGTGGCTGACGCCGGTATCGCCGCTGGCCGGGAGCACACGGATTTCGGCGATCGACGTTTCGAAGGTGGGGATGGCTATCCAGAAGGCGCCACTCGTCACCAAGGCGGCCCCGAGAGCTTCCGCCGCCTGGCGGGTGGCGACCGCCGGGATGCGCAGGGTCAGGAACGGGTGGCCCGCCTGGCTCCCCTCGATCCGGGCGCCGGCCGCCAGCAGCGCCGCATTGACCTCGCCCACGGGGGCATCGGGCCGGACCACGGCCTGCAGCCGGGTGCGGATGACCCCGTCCTGGATCTCGGCGGCGGGCACCGCGGTGCCGCGCTTGGTGATGATCGCCGAGAGGGCGGCCGCGGTGCTGGGCCCCATCAGCAGCGTGTCGCCGATGACCGGCACCGGCGGTGGCGGTGTCGGTGTGGCGGTGTCGCCACCGCAGGCCGCGACCAGCCAGGCGAGCAGGACAGGGGCGGCCAGATGCCGCAACGATCGGCGCATGATCCCTCGCAGGTGAGAGGACGCGCGGGCCCGGACTCGGGCCCGCGGTCACCTGTCTGGAGATCGGAAAAGCGGCGGAAGGAGTATCAGTGGATCAGGGAGCGCTGCCCGGCCGGAGGCTCAGGGTGCACGAACCGGGGCCGCCAGCGAATCGGCCAGCGCCCGGATCTGCGCCTCGCGGGCGGGCTGGCCGGTGCGCGCAAAATGACCGGCCACCTCCCCCAGCGTAAACCGCAGCGTCGGGTCGCCGGGTGGGAAGCTGCTCCGGGCCAGCTCCAGTTGCTGGAGGAGCTCGGCTTCGGCGTCCGAATGGCGGCCGGCCCGCGAAAGACAGGTGCCGTACATCACGTGACGACCAATCCGCTGGTTGTTTGCCGGCGGCATCACCCCGTCAATGATGGACAGGGCTCGCTCGAAGTCCCGGATCGCCCCGGCTGCCACCGCCGGGCTCACGTCCCGTCCCGGCCGGCAGCGTGTCCACGCGAAGCGACCCAACGCCAGCGAGGTATTGATGTGCTCGGGACCGACCGCGTCGTGGAAGATCTCATAATTTTCCTGGAACGCCCGCTCGGCCTCCGGAAACCGGCCCCCCTGGTCATACATCCCGCCGAGGTAGTCGAGCGTGATCCCGAGATCGAATCGGTTTCCCCCGACTCGAGTGCGCTCCGAGGTGGCGATCCCCTCGATCAGGGTGATTGCCTCGGGCAGCCGGCCGGACCGGCTGAGCGCCCCGCCGAGATTCCGGCGGACTGCCAGCGTCATGGTATGGTCGGGGCCGAGCCGCCTGGCGAGTCCTTCGCTGGCCTCCTGGAGCATCGGCGTCGCCTCCTCCGAGGCGCCCATGCGGTCGATGAGGAAGCCCAGGTTGCCCAGGTTGAGCAAGGTGGTGGGGTGGTCGGCACCCAGGTGGGCACGCCGGAGCTCGAGGGCTTCCCTGAACCACGGCACCGCGTCCGCGCGGTCGCCGCGGCGTTGCGCTACGGCTCCCCGGTTGCCCAACAGTTCAGCCAGCGCGATGGTGTCGACAGGGATCGTCGTGCGGGTCCGATGAATCGCCGACTCCAGCACCACGGCCGCCGAGTCGAACTGACCCCGATCCAAGAGCACCGACCCGAGATACCCTTCGAGCCTGGCCATCATCGCGGCGGATTCGGTCGTGGGGCCGATGGCGAGGGTAAGCGCGTCACGGAGCAGGGAGTCGGCCTCGGGGAGGCGCGAGGTCCGGCGACGGAGAATGGCGAGGTCACCCAGGCCGGAGGCCAGGTCGGCGCGGGGAACGCCCGGGGTGGTCTGCAGCAGGGACACCGCTCGCTCCAGCAGGGGCTCGGCTTTGTCAAATTGTCCCAATTGGCGCTGCACGTTCCCGAGCACGCCCAGCACCCTGGCCAGTACCGCGGGCTGCCCCGCCAGCTCCGCCTGTACCCTGTCCCCGCTTTGGGCCAGGAAGTCCGTGACCCGCAAGGTGTCCGGGCGGGCCGGTGCGAACGGATCCGAAGCCGCCAGCAGGTCGGTCAGCACCTGGACGACCTGGTCGGCCCGATCTCGCTCCAGTTGGGCCCGGTCCCGCTCCGATTGAACCCGGGCCGACTGGATCAGGACCGTGATGATGTATCCCACGGTCAGCAGGGCCGTGATGACGCCAGCCGTCACTGCCCCGCGGTTGCGCGACAGAAACTTGGCCGTGCGGTAGGCCCGGGATGGCGGTCGTGCCTCAATCGGCCGCCCGGCGAGGAACCGGGAAACATCTTCCCGCAATGTCTCGACGGAGGGGTAGCGACGATCCTGCTCCGGGTCCAGCGCCGTCAGCACGATGGCGTCCAGGTCGCCACGGAGGCGCTGCCGAAGCTGGTCCGGGGTCAGCCCACGCGCTTCGGCCCGACCCCGGGCCGCACCCGCATCGGTTCCCTGGCTGGCCTGCACCGAGCGGCTTGGCGGCACCAGGACGACTTCTCGTGAGCTGGCTCCCGACTGATCCAGGATTGTTCGCTGCCAGGCCGGCCGCTCGCCAGTCAGGAGTTCATGAAGGATGACACCCAGTGCGTACACGTCCGCGCGGGCCGTAGGTGGATCACCCCGGATCTGCTCGGGGGGGGCGTACTCCGGAGTGATCGGACGGAATCCGGGCCGGGTGATCGGGGCGTTCCCGTCATCGGGTGCCAGGAGACGGGCGATGCCGAAGTCGAGGAGCTTGACCTCACCCGCCTCGGTCACCTGGATATTGGCGGGCTTGAGGTCGCGATGCACCACCAGCTGCTGGTGGGCGTAGCTTACCCCGTCACACACCGCCAGGAAGAGCCGCAGGCGTTCCGGGATGCCCAGGTGATGGTCGTCGGCATGCCGGTCGATCCGGCTGCCAGCCACATATTCCATGACCAGACACGGCAGGCCGCTGCGGGTGACCACGCTGTCGTACAGGCGAGCGATGTTGGGGTGCTCGAGCCGAGCCAGGATCCGGCGTTCGGCGGTGAAGCGTCGCGTCAGCGCCTCGGCTGCCACGTGGCGGCGCACGACTTTGACCGCCACTTCCCGGTCAAATGCCTCGTCGTTCCGGGCGCCGAGGTACACCGTGGCCATGCCTCCCCGCCCGAGCTCCCGGACGATGCGGTAGGGACCGACCTGCTCGCCGGGCACCAGTCCGGATTCCTCTTCGGGCTCTTCCTCCGGAGGGAGGAAGTCCGTGGCAGATTCACCGATGGCCCGTTCGGCGGGTCCCAGCGAATCCAGGAGCGCCATGACTTGGCGGAATAGCTCAGGCTCGCCGGTGGTGCGCGCGGACAGCCGGGCGACGCGTTCATGCGCCGGCCACTCGAGCGCCTCAGCCAGGAGGGCATCGATCCGGGTCCATTGGGTGTCAGTCATGAGCGGTCATGATCGGTGCTCGGTACCCACGACGCTATCGTGCGGGTTGCGGAACGTTCGCGCCAGAAACGATCCGGGCACGGACAGCGCGCTTACGGGCGGCGCCCCGCCCGTTCGGTAACATATGTATCGGGCGGCGCGTTCGGCTTGACCCGGATGCTCTTGGCCGGGATGCCGACGTAGACATGGAACGGCTTGACGTCCTTGGTGGCCACCGCGTTGGCCCCGACCATGCCGTTCCGGCCCACCGTGACCCCGGCCAGCACCGTGGCGTGGTAGGTGATCCGGACATCCTCCTCCAGGACGGTGGTGGCGCAGGTCACGTCCTTCTGGTCCACGATGCTGTGGGTGTGGCTGTAGATGTTGGCGTAGTCGGCCACGCTCACCCGGTCGCCGAGCACCAGTCCGCCCCGGTCATCCAGGAGGACATGGCGGTGGATCACCACATCGTCGCCCACGTCCAGGTTGTAGCCGAAGGAGAACTCGGTGTGCTGGAAGCACTTGAAGTTGCGCCCGCAGCGGCGGAAAATCCGCTGCGCCAGCACGCGGCGGAACTGGACCCCAAGATCCACGTTCTGGCCGCCGAGGGGAGTCCGGTCAAACGAGTACCAGAGCCACAGGAGCGGCTTTACCCGGGCAAAGGCCTCCTGGTCCACTTCGGCGTAGTACTCCGGCTCCAGGGTGACGTTGCGGGGGTCGAGCGCCAGCAGGGCAGCGCGGCTGGCTGGCGCGGTGGCGGGATCGTCCAGGAGGTCCTGCCATGGGCGGGCCCCAGGGTGCCAGATCTGGAAGAGAGTGTCCCGACAGATCTCGGACCAGTCGGCGCCCGGCGCGTCCAGGGCAGCCTCGAGCTCCACCAGCCACTGGTTATTGGCGGCAGCGGTGGCCTCAGGCAGGCCGACGGGGCGAAGCGGGCGGAGGACCATGGTCCAAACCTAAAGGGAATGGGGAACGGGGAACAGGGAACAGGGAACGGGGAACAGGGCACAGGGAGCAGGGAGCAGGGAGCAGGGAGCAGGGAGCAGGGAGCAGGGACAGGGCTGGGTGTGGCAGGACTCAGGGCGCCAGGGCGGCGAGCACGCTCTCCCCCAGCTCGGCGATTCCGCTCCCCGTGCGGCTGCTGACCGGCTGTACCTCGTCTGGGGCCAGCCCCAGCTCACGGGCTCGGTCCCGGATGGCCGCGGAACGGGCGGACTGGGTGAGTTTGTCGGCCTTGGTGAGCACCACCAGGACGGCGCGGCCGGCCTCGACCAGCAGTTCCTGCATCTCATGGTCCTCGGCCGAGGGCGGATGCCGGATGTCCAGGAGCCAGGCCACCCCGCGCAACGAATCCCGGTGCTTCAGGTAGGTCTGCACCATGCTTCGGTAGGTGGCACGGTTGGCCTTGGAGGCACGGGCCCAGCCGTAGCCGGGCAGGTCCACCAGGTAGCCCGCGGGGAGGGCATAGACATTGAGGTGCTGAGTCTTGCCGGGGGTCTGGCTGACGCGGGCCAGGCCCTTGCGTCCCACCAGGGCGTTCAGGAGACTCGACTTGCCGACATTAGACCGCCCCACGAAGGCGACCTCGGGGTGCGGCGGGTCCAGCGGCTGGGCGGGATCGGGAAAGCTGCCGACGAACCGGATCGGCAGGTCGGCGAGGGGGGAGGTGATCAGGCTTCGCGCTTGGCCCGCGGCCGTTCGGTCACCACGATCGGGTCCTTGCCCTCGTTGATAGAGTCGGCGGTGATGACCACCTCCCGGACGTCGTCGCGATCGGGGAGGTCGTACATCAGGTCGGTCATCACCGACTCGAGGATGGAGCGGAGGCCGCGGGCGCCGGTGTTGCGCTTCAGGGCCTTGCGGGCCACGGCACGGAGCGCCTCGGGATCGAAGGTGAGGCCGACATCCTCCAGCTCGAAGAGCTTGGCGTATTGCTTGGTGAGCGCGTTCTTGGGTTCGAGCAGGATGCGCACCAGCGAATCCTCGTCGAGGGCCTGCAGCGGGACCGAGACCGGCAGGCGACCGACCAGCTCGGGGATCAGGCCGAAGCGCAGCAGGTCATCGGGCTCGACATGCTCGTAGGGGTTGTCGTCCACCAGTTCCCGGCCGGCGGCGTCGCGTGCCGAGGAGGTGAACCCGATCTGCTGCCGACCGAGCCGGCTCTCGATGATTTTTTCGAGGCCGTCGAACGCGCCACCGCAGATGAAGAGGATATCCTTGGTGTTGATCTGGATGTATTCCTGCTGCGGGTGCTTGCGGCCGCCCTGGGGTGGCACCGAGGCCACCGTGCCCTCGAGGATCTTGAGCAGCGCCTGCTGCACCCCTTCGCCGGAGACGTCCCGCGTGATGCTGGGGTTTTCCGATTTCCGGGCGATCTTGTCGATCTCGTCGATGTAGACGATGCCCCGCTCGCACTCGCCGACGTTGAACTCGCCGGCCTGCAGCAGGCGCACGAGAATGTTCTCGACGTCCTCGCCGACGTAGCCGGCCTCGGTCAGCGTGGTGGCGTCGGCGATGGTGAACGGGACGTCCAGGATCCTGGCCAGGGTCTGGGCCAGCAGCGTCTTGCCGACGCCCGTGGGGCCCAGCAGCAGGATGTTGGACTTGTCGAGCTCGACGTCGCCTGCCGCACGCACGCCGCTGGCGTTGATCCGCTTGTAGTGGTTGTAGACGGCCACGGCCAGGGTGCGCTTGGCGCGCTCCTGGCCGATCACGTACTGGTCGAGGACATCCTTGATCTCGGCGGGCGTGGGGACCTGGGTGATGCGGTCCACGACCTCCCGCTCTTCATCCTCCGCCAGGATCTCATTGCAAAGGGTGATGCACTCGTTGCAGATGTACACCGACGGGCCCGAAATGAACTTCCGGACCGAATCCTTCGACTTGCCACAGAAGGAGCACCGCAGGTGCTTGTCGCTGGACATCGACCGGGCCCGCCTTCGTCAGGGTGACCGGGGGAAGGTGCCGCCCCGGGGGGGCACCGTCAAGTGGCCGCCAGGACGGGCGTCTCGTGCCGGGCCGACAGGACCGTGTCCACGATGCCGTAGGCCTTCGCCTCGTCGGCGCTCATGAACCGGTCGCGGTCCATGTCCCGCTCGATCGTCTCGATCGGCTGCCCGGTGTGCTTGGCGTACAGGTCGTTCATCTTGCCGCGCAGGTAGAGGATCTCGCGGGCCTGGATCTCGATGTCCGAGGCGGTGCCCTGCGTCCCGCCCGAGGGCTGGTGGATCATGATCCGGGAATGGGGCAGGGCACTCCGCTTGCCCGGGGCCCCCGCGGCCAGGAGGAACGAGCCCATGGACGCGGCCATCCCCATGCAGATGGTGTTCACCGGCGCGCGCAGGTGCTGCATCGTGTCGTAGATCGCCATGCCGCTCGACACCACGCCGCCCGGCGAATTGATGTAGAGATAAATGTCCTTCTCGGGGTTGTCCGCCTCGAGGAAGAGCAGCTGGGCGATGATGATGTTGGACACATCGTCGTTGATGGGCGCGCCAAGGAACACGATGCGGTCCATCAGCAGGCGCGAGAAGATGTCGTAGGTGCGCTCGCCCCGGCTGGAGCGCTCGATGATGTAGGGAGGATACAACGCCACGGTCAGGCCTCGGTTACGGTGGACTGCGCAAGGAGCCAGGCCCAGGCCTTCTCCTCGGTGATCGAACGCTCCAGCTCGGGGAGCCGCTTCTCCTTCTCGAGCGCCCCGTACAGTTCGGCAACGGTCGTGCCACGGCGCTCGGCCAGCTCGGCAATCCGGGTATCGAGGTCCGCCTCGGTGGCCTGGAGCTGCTGGGCCTCGACCACGGCCGTCAGGACCAGGTCGCGCCGCACCTGGGCCTCGGCCATCGGGCGGAATTGCGCCGCAAAGGTCTGGTACTGGTCGTGCGGGATGCCGTAGGCCTCCAGCATGGCGTGCAGCAGCCGGTGCACCAGGGATTCGGGGGTGGGGACGGTGTTGGCTTCCACCACCTGCTGGAGGAGCATCTCGCGCACCCGGGCATCGGCCTCCCGCTCGGCCTCGCGGCCCAGGTCAGCCTGGACGCCGCCCGCAGCGCGGCCAGGTCGGCAAACTCACCGACCGCCGCCGCGAAGGCATCATCCAGCGGCGGCAGTTCCTGGCGCTTCACTTCGTGCAGCGTGATCCGCACCCGGCGGCTCTGGCCCCGTCGCGCCTCGTCCGGGTGGTCTTCCGGGAAACGGATGTCGGTTTCGGTCGTCTCCCCGGGCTCCAGGCCCATGATGGCCTCCTCGAGCGCCGGGAGCGCACGGCCCTCGCCGAGTACCATCGTGTAGGGCTGCGAGTCCTTCGTCTCGCCCTCCTCGATGGGTGCCACGTCCACCCGGACCATCTGGCCGGGTGCCGGCTTGCCGCTCTCCACTGGCAGCCAGGCCGCCTGCTTCTCGCGCAGCCCCTGAAGCTGTTCCGTAAGCTGGGCATCGGCGACCGGCTGCACCGAACGCGTCACCTGGAACCCTGAGGTGCGCGCCAGGGAAATTTCCGGCCTGACCTCCACCACCAGCTCGAACTCCAGCGGCTGGCCGTCCTCAAATTTCACGTTCCGGATGGAGGGGTCGCCGAGGGGCTTGAGCCCCTGCGTGGACCGTGCCTCTTCCCAGCCGGCCCGGATCGCGTCCTCGAGGACGTATTGCCGGATTTCGGCCTGGAGGCGGCGACGGACCACCGCTTCGGGGGCCTTGCCGGGGCGGAAGCCGGGGAGCCTGACCCGCTTGGCATAGGAGCGCACGGCCCGGGTTTCCGCGTCCTGGACCCGGGCGACGGAAACGGTGACCTGTAAGGACTTGGAGGCGGAGTCTTCCGCCGTCGTCGTGACGGTGATCTCAGTCATAGGGCAGGAAATCTACCCCGGCGGACAGAGCCGGGGCAACGGACCGCAGGGGTCAGTCGATCGGGGTTGGCGCCTGGGAGACGACCGCCGTGCCGACCACCTCGACCACCGATTTGCAGACCCCGGCCACCAGGGGAACCCCGACGCCCGTGCCGAGGAGGATGATGTTGGCGGCCAGCCAGGGGGAGGTGAAGCGCTGGACCACCGCGCGACTTCGGGTGGCGAGGATGACCCCCACCGCCGCGACGTTGACGAGGACGAACGCCCAGAGGGACGCCGTGAAGGCGAACTGGCGAATCGAGTCGAGCACGGAAACCACGGACGATTCCATGTGACGCGCTCCTCCCGGAGGTGGCCGGTGGCCGGGGCGTCCGAGTGCGCCCGGGCCCAGGGGACGGGCAAGCAAAGCAGATCAGAAGTGCGAACGGCGGGAGTTGAGCCGCCAGGCCAACGGATCTACTCGACGACGACTGGATGCGAACGGCGGGAGTTGAACCCGCACCCCCGGAGGGACAGGATCCTAAGTCCTGCGCGTCTGCCAGTTCCGCCACGCTCGCGATATCACAGTTTCCCCAATCGTACCCTGCCAACCTGCCCGGCGGGAGGGGCCGTTTCAGGGTGAACCGTTGGACGCAAGGCACGTCTTCACACTAGATTTCCCTTGGAGTCCCAGATCGGGACCAGTGCCGTCTTCCTCTTTGGCTGTGGAGTGAGCAGTGATGACCCCAGTGCGTTGGCGTGGTGCCGCAGGATCCCTGGTGCTCCTCGTGGCGATTGCCGCGTGTGGCCCCAAGGAGGATCCCCGGCTGAAGGACCTGAGTGCCGGTATCTCGAAGGACAGCGCGATCGTAGTCATGGGTGGTGAGCGCCCGAGCCGGGTCGACCCCTACCTGGTCTCCGGCAACTACCTGGAGGCGATGCTCTTCATCCGACCAGGCACCGAGCCCGTCGGTGTGGACACCCTGGCCGACCGGGCACGGACGCCCGTGGTGGTGGTCAACGGCAACGTCGCCGGCTGGGGCTGGGCATTCTGGGACTCCGTTGCCACGGCCCACAATATCCCGCTCTCGCCAACCCCCTGAGGGAGCCGGCAAGACGACGGGCCCGGCGCACGTGAGTGCGCCGGGCCCGTTCGTGTTTCGCTGCCCCGGGGGCGGGGCTGCTATTCCCCTGCCACGCGAACCCTGATCAGCCGCCGGACGCCGCCATCCGGTGTGGGGATGTACACGTACAGCGAGGCGACCCCGTTCCGCCCCACCTGGCGGAGGGCCGCCTGCAGTTCCTCCGCCGTGGCGATCGTCGTCTCTTCCACCGCCATGATGATCATGTTGCGGCCAAGGCGATCGGCCGAGACACCGGCCGGGGATACGTCCCGGATGACCACGCCGCGCACTTCCGAGGGCACGGCTAGTTCGCGCGCGATCCCGGGCGTCAGGGGGACGACCGAGAGACCAAGCCGTTCGATCGCGGCCGGCTCGGCCACGGGCTGCGGCCGGGTGCCTGGCGCGGGCGACGCGCTGTCAGCGTCGCCCGCCTCCGGCGCGGCGGCTGCCACGACATCTTCGGCAGAACTCAACCGCACGTCATAGGTGCGTCGCGCCCCCCCCCGACGGGCCACCTCGACCTTGACGGTTTCGCCGGGGCGCCGGAAGCCCACGATCTGCTGGAGCTGGGCGGTGTACGTCACCGGGTTGCCATCGATCGACACGATGACATCACCCGTCCGCAGGCCGGCGCGCTCCGCCCCTGAATTCCGCTCCGAGAAGCCCTCAACCCGCACCCCGCGCACCTCCTCGAGGCCCACATGCTCCGCGTCGAGCTCGTCGGCGTCATTCACCTGGATGCCCAGCACCGCGCGCTCGACGCGTCCAGTGGTGATCAGCTGATTCATGACGTTGCGCGCCAAGTCGATCGGGATCGCGAAACCGTAGCCCATGTTGAAGCCACTCTCGCTCGCGATCGCCGAGTTGACGCCGATCACCTCGCCGCGAACATTGACGAGGGGCCCCCCGGAGTTGCCCCGGTTGATCGCGGCGTCGGTCTGAATGAAGTCCTGAATCGAGTTCTGGCCCCGATTGGACAGCCCGGGCAGGCCTCGGCCCTTGGCGCTGATGATGCCGGAGGTGACGGTAAAGGTCAGGTTTTCGCCGAGCGGATTGCCGATGGCCAGGACCCATTCGCCGATGCGGGCGCGATCGCTGGTGCCCAGGGAGGCGGCGGGGAGGTTGCCGGCGTCAATCTTCAGGACCGCCAGGTCGGTGTTGGGATCGCTGCCGACAATCGTGGCCTCGTAAACCCTGCCGTTCAACAGCTGTACCCTGACCTGGTCGGCACCCTCCACGACATGGTGATTGGTCAGGATGTAGCCGTCCGCCGAGACGATGAAGCCGGAGCCGGTGCCGCGTTCCACCTCAGGCTGGCGTGGCACCGCCTGTGGGGGGATGAACTGCTCGAACCCCGGCGGCAAGACCTGCCGTTGCGTCGGGCGGCGCTCGGTCCGCTGGGCGCGGATGAAGACCACGCTGGGGCGCACCACCTCGGCGACGGCCGCAAAGGCGTCACTGAGGTCGGCGAGGGGCCGCGCCTCCGGGATCCTGGGCGCGTCCACGGCCGGAATCGCCGTGCCCCGATCGGCGGTGCGGGTCACGCCCTGGGCCACCGAGTCCCTGGGGAGATCCAGCAGGTTGGCGAAGACCAGGCCGAGCAGGAACGCGAAGCCGACCAGGCCAGTGAACTTGAGCCAATTGAGTGAGCGTACGGACATCGTGGCATCCCTCTGGGTTGAACCGTGTCAGGCGGGGCTTTCGCCCCTCGTCTTCAATATACGTTGGATGCCCGGCATCGGTTCCGCGTCGCACTGCGGGCGGGCCGGGTGCGCCAAGGGCGCGCCGTGAGGCGCGCCCCTGTGATCGTCTCGGCGCGCCCCCGGGGGCGCCGTGAGGCGCGCCCCTACTACCTCGTGTCGGCTCACCCGGGCGCGCCGTGAGGCGCGCCGCCCGCCACCTCTTATCGGCTCACCCGGGCGCGCCGTGAGGCGCGCCCCTACTCTATTTCTTGGTGTCGTCGACGATCTCGTAATCGGCTTCGACGACATCCTCGGCTGGCGGCGCGTCGGCCGCCGGCTCACCCGCCGGCGCCTCGGTGGCCTCCGCCTGTCCTGCCGCCTGGTACAGCGAGGCGCCAGCGGCGGCGTAGGCGGCGTTCAGGTCCGCCAGTGCCGACGCGATGCCAGCCGGTTCGCCAGCCCGGAGCGCGGCCTTGCCGGCTTCGAGGGCGGTGTCCAGCCGTTCCTTGTCCGCCGCGGCGAGGCGGTCCACCCACTCCTTGCTGTCCTTCTCGACCTTGTAGACGAGGCCGTCGAGCTGGTTGCGCGACTCGATCTGGTCGCGGCGGGCCTTGTCCTCGCCGGCGTTCGCCTCGGCGGCCTTGACCATCTTGTCAATCTCGGTGTCCGACAGGCCGCTGGAGGCCTCGATCCGGATCTTCTGTTCCTTGCCGGTGGTCTTGTCCTTGGCCGACACGTGCAGGATGCCGTTGGCGTCAATGTCAAAGGTCACCTCGACCTGGGGCATGCCGCGCGGGGCCGGTGGAATGCCGGTCAGCTGGAACTTGCCGATGGTGCGGTTGTCCACCGCCATCTGGCGCTCGCCCTGGAGGACGTGGATCTCCACGGTCGTCTGGTTGTCCTCCGCCGTGCTGAAGACCTCCGACTTCCTGGTCGGGATCGTGGTGTTCCGCGGGATCAGGACGGTCGTGACCCCGCCCAGTGTCTCGATGCCCAGTGACAGCGGAATGACGTCCAGGAGCAGCACATCCTTCACCTCGCCACCGAGCACGCCGCCCTGGATCGCGGCGCCGATGCCCACCACCTCGTCCGGATTGACGGAGCGGTTCGGCTCCTTGCCGAAGAACTCCTTGACGATCTCCTGAATCTTGGGAATGCGCGTGGAGCCACCGACCAGGATCACCTCATCAATCTGGGCCGTGGTCAGCCCGGCGTCCTTCAGCGCCTTCTCCATCGGCGGAATCGTCCGCTTGATCAGGTCATCCACCAGCTGCTCAAACTTGGCCCGGGTCAGCGTCAGGTTGAGGTGCTTGGGGCCCGATTGATCGGCCGTGATGAACGGCAGGTTGATGTCCGTCTGGGTGGTGCTGGACAGCTCCATCTTGGCCTTCTCGGCGGCTTCCTTGAGTCGCTGGAGGGCCATGGCATCCTTGGAGAGGTCGATCCCCTGGTCCTTCTTGAACTCGGTCACCAGCCAGTCGATCAGCCGCTGGTCGAAATCATCGCCGCCCAGGTGGGTGTCGCCGTTGGTGCTCTTGACCTCGAAGACCCCGTCGGCCAGGTCGAGAATGGAGATATCGTAGGTGCCGCCGCCGAGATCGAAGACCGCGATGGTCTCGTCCTTCTTCTTGTCCAAGCCGTAGGCCAGCGCCGCCGCCGTCGGCTCGTTGATGATGCGGAGCACCTCGAGTCCGGCGATCTTGCCGGCGTCCTTGGTGGCCTGGCGCTGGGCGTCGTTGAAGTAGGCGGGCACCGTGATCACCGCCTTGTCCACCGTGGTGCCCAGGTAGTCCTCGGCCGTCTGCTTCATCTTCTGGAGCACCATGGCCGAGATCTCCGGCGGGCTGTAGCCCTTGCCGGCAATCTCGACCGACGCGAGGCCGTTGGCCCCCGAAATCACCTTGTAGGGCACCCGCCCGGATTCCTCTGGAATCTCCTCCAGGCGGCGACCCATGAAGCGCTTGATCGAGAAGATGGTCTGCTTGGGATTGGTGACGGCCTGGCGCTTGGCCACCTGGCCCACGAGCCGCTCGCCGTCCTTGGTGAAGGCGACCACCGATGGGGTGGTGCGGCCGCCCTCGGCATTCGGGATGACCACGGGGTCGCCACCCTCCATGACCGCCACGACGGAGTTGGTGGTGCCGAGGTCGATACCGATGATCTTCGAGGCCATCTGGGACTCCAGCGAGAAGTGGGAAGCAAGAAGTGGGAAGAAGCCGACCCCCCACTCCGACACGAATCTGGCAGACAACCCCAACGGAGGGTGCAACCCCTGTACCGAGATATCCTGCCACTTTGGCAGGATATGTGGGACTGATGGCAGGTCAATGACGGTGTGGAGAGGGCGCGACCGCGCCTACCCGAGGGTGGTGAGGAGTCCCATCAGCTCTGTGGCCGAGCCGGGTCGGTCGGCGGGATCCTTCGCCAGGAGGCGCAGGACCAGGGCGGAGACTGCCGGGGGGAGGTCTGGGGTGATCGAATTCGGCGCCGCGGGTTCCTCGCGCAGCAGCTTGGCGATCAGTGCCACGGTCGTTGGAGCGTCGAAGGGGAGCCGGCCGGTCAGACACTCGTACATCACGACCCCGGCCGCGTAGAGGTCGCAGCGGTGGTCGAACTCCTCGCCAAGCATCTGTTCCGGCGACATGTAGGCCGGGGTACCGATGACCATACCGGTCTCGGTCAGGCCGCTCGGCCGCTCGGCCAGGCGGGCCACGCCGAAGTCCATCACCTTGAGGGTGCCGGTGCTGTCCACGAGGAGGTTTTGCGGCTTGATGTCGCGGTGGATGACCCCCTGTTCGTGGGCGGCGGCCAGGGACTGGGCCAACTGGCTGGCGATTGCCAGGGTCGCCTCGGTGCCCAGCTTGTTGCGGGTGTCAATCAATTCCCGAAGGGAGATGCCCTCGACGTACTCCATGGTCAGGTAATAGATCCCCTGCCATTCACCGATGTCATGGGTACGCACCACATGCTTGTCGGAAATGTGCCGGGCCAGGCGGATCTCCGTCTTGAACCGTTCCAGCATCACGTCGTCGCGTACCAGGTCGCTCCGGAGCGTCTTGATGGCCACCTGTTCGCCGAGTTCGCGGTCCAGCGCCCGGTAGACAAGCCCCATGCCGCCCCGGCCCAGTTCCGCCAGGATCTCGTAGCGCTCGGAGATGACCTGCCCGGTGGGCAATTCGGGGGCGCCAGAGGTGGCCGCCGGTGTCGAGGTCTGGGCCTTGGAGATTTCCTGGCGCAAAGCCTCGATCTGGCCCTTGAGCCGTTCCTCGCGGGCGCGCACCTGGTTGGCCATGGCATTGAAGACCCGGGCCAGGCGGCCCAGCGCATCGGCCCGCTGGGCCACCGGCGCCAGCGTGGCCGGGTCGTAGCCGCCGGCCTCCACCGCGCTGGCTGCCTCGATGACCCGTCCCACCTCCCGCAGGTACTCCAGCTCGCCGTCGCGCAGCCGTTTCTTTTCCAGGCAGGCGCTGATCCTGGCGCGCAGCAGGACCGGATCGAACGGCTTGGGGAGGTGGTCCTCGGCGCCGTACTCGATGCAGCGCACCACGCTGCGGATATCGTCCAGCGCGGAGATCATGATGACGGGGATATCCCGCGTGGCGGGCTGGGCCTTGAGCCGCTCCAGCACGGCATAGCCGTCGAGGTCAGGCATCAGCACGTCGAGCAGGACGAGGTCCACCTGTTCCCTGGCCAGGAGGGCGAGGGCCGCGTGTCCGCCGCTGGCCGACTGGACGGTGTGCCCCTGGCGGCGCAGGCGGCGCTCCAAAACGGCCCGGTTGTCCTCCTGGTCGTCCACCACCAGGATGCGGGCCGGGTGTTCGGTCATCACCGGGGCGGCGTGGGCCTGCGTCGTCTCGCTCAGCGACACGGCCGCCGCCGAGGAGCCGCCGGGTGCAGGCAGCTCGACGGTCAGCAACCGCTCGGCCGCGCTCCGGATTCGGTGCAGGTCCCGCTCGAACTGGGGGTCGGGTTGCGCCCCGAGCAGCGCCGTCGCCGCGGCCACGATGCGCGCCTGCGGGGCCCGCAGGGCCGTGAAGAGCTGCTCGAGCTCGGCGCCCGAGATGGCGTTGCAGGAGGTGGCTAGTCGGCCGTTGACCTGCTCCAGGACGTCACGACCGCCCTGGAGGACGGCCTCGAGGCCGCTCCGGTGGCCGGGGTCCTCAGCGTCTTCCAGCAGCATTTCGCTGTAACCGATGATCAGGTTGAGCGGCGTGCGCAGCTCATGGCGGAGTTCCGCCACCGCCTCGGGCGTGGTGAGGTCGATCATGCCCCGCCCTGGAGGAGCGCCTCGATCTTGCCGAGGAGGCGCTCAAGCTCAACCGGTTTGGTGTCGTAGTCATCGCAACCGGCCTCCATCGCCTTCTCACGGTCGCCCGACATGGCGTGGGCGGTCAGGGCGATGATCGGGATCCGGGACGGGCCCTCGGCCGCACGGATGCGCCGGGTGGCCTCCCAGCCGTCGATTTCCGGCAGGCTCATGTCCATGAGGATGAGGTCGTATTGGTTGGCCAGCGCCATGTCCACGCCGATGGCCCCGTCCACCGCCATCTCGACCTCGAACCCCTTCCGCGCCAGGCGGCGGGAGAGCATGTCGCGGTTCATCTCGTTGTCCTCGACCAGCAGGATCTTCGGCATGCCCTACCTCTCGTGCCCGTGGTGATTGGGGGTGGACTCCAGCAGGTGGCGGAGCTCGTGGCACAGTTCAGCCGCCGTGAAGGCGCCCTTCTGCAGCACACCCTGCACGTCGCCGTTGAGGGCGCGGCGATCGTCCGGGGTGAGGTCCTTGGCGGTGATGACCACCACCGGGATGTCCCGCCAGGCGGCATGCTTGCGCAGCTCGCGCGCAAACTGCCACCCGTCCATGACCGGCATCATCAGGTCCAGGAGGATCAGGCCGGGGGTGTTTGCCTGGAGCACGTCCAGGCCGGCCTGGCCGTTCCCGGCCTCGATCACCGACCAGCCGTCGCCCTCGAGCAGGCGTCGCAGCAGTTCGCGGGTGGGCTGATCATCCTCCACCACGAGCACCTCGCGGGCGCCATCACGGCGGTACCGTGCCATCAGGTTGCGCAGCCGCTCGCGGTCGATCGGCTTGGTAAGATACTCGGCCGCGCCGAGCGCAAAGCCGAGGCGGTGGTCATCGAGCATGGTTACCATGATGACCGGGATGTCGGCGACCGCCGGCTCGGCCTTGAGGGATTCCAGGACCGCCCAGCCATCCATGCCGGGCATCAGCACATCGAGGGTGATGGCATCGGGACGCTGCTCGCGCGCCAGTGCCAGTCCCTGGTCGCCGCTGGCGGCCTCGATGACCCGGAATCCGTCCGCCACGAGCAGCCGTCGCACGATCTCGCGTGCCTCGGGCTGGTCATCGATCACCAGGATGGTGCCGGCCTCGCCGCTGCCGGCCGGGGCTGGAGCGGGCGCGGGTGCCGGGGCCGGCGGCTCCGCCGGCAGCCGGACGGTGAAGGTCGAGCCGTGGCCCGGTTCGCTGGCCACGGTGACGTCGCCGCCCATCATCTGCGCAAAGCGCCGGGTGATGGCCAGGCCGAGGCCGGTGCCGCCATACTTCTTGCTGGTGGACGCCTCCGCCTGGGCAAACGCCTCGAAGAGACGGCCCATCTGCGTGGGAGTCATGCCGATGCCGGAATCGCGCACCAGGAACTGGAGCTCCTCACCGCCGGGCGCCGCCTGCCGGCGAACTTCCAGGCCGATGATGCCCTGCTCGGTGAACTTGCAGGCATTGGACAGCAGGTTGAGCAGCATCTGGCGCACCTTGGTCAGGTCGGCGCGCATCCGCCCGGGGGCACCGACGGACAGGCGGAGGGTGTTGCCGTTCTTGTCCACCAGCGGCCGGATGGTGGTGGCGACGTCCTCCACCATGGTGGCGACCTCGAACTCCTCGATGTACAGCTCGGTCTTGCCCGCCTCGATCTTGGAGAGGTCGAGGATGTCATTGATGAGCGCCAGCAGGTGGCGGCCCGCCGAGCGGATCTTCTGGAGGTCCGGGGCCAGCTCGGTGTGGCCGATGTCGGCGACCTCCTCCTCGAGCATCTCGCTGTAGCCGATGATGGCGTTCAGCGGGGTGCGCAGCTCGTGGCTCATGTTGGCCAGGAACTGGCTCTTGGCGCTGTTGGCCTCCTCCGCGGCCTGGCGGGCGCGGGTGAGCTCGGAGATGTCATGGTAGATGCCCATCAGGCCGACCATTTCGCCGGCAACGCGCACCGGCACCCCCAGCACCTCAACGTCCACTTGCGTGCCATCCTTGCGGCGCCGCCGGCCCACCGTGCGCACCGCGCCTTCCTTCAGGACGTGCTGGGTGATGGCCACTGCCTCGGAGAGGCTGGTATCGGTGGCGATCAGCTCGTCGAGGTTGCGACCAATGGATTCCGCCTCGGTGTAGCCGAAGAGTTCCTCGAAGGCGGGGTTGCGCGAGACGATCCGGTGACTGTTGTCGAGCGTGACGATGGCCACCGGGCTGTTGAAGACCAGGTCCTCGAAGTACTGCTTCTGGCGCTGGGCTGCGGTGTAGAGCCGGGCATTCTCGATGGCCACGGAGGCCTGCGGGGCGAAGAGGTTCAACAGGCGCAGGTCGTCGGGGCCGAACTTGCGGGCGGGGTCATCGTGCACGCACGCGAAGGCGCCGACCAGCCGCTGGCCGATGAGGAGTGGCGCCGCCATCACGGCATGCACCTCCACACCCTCGTACTTCTCGGAGCGCCCGAGCCATTCGATGTACTCCGGGATGGTGATCGGCTCGCGGGTGGTGGCCACATGCCCCATGGCGCCCTCGTCGAGCCCGAGCCGCGTGCCGGTGGAATCGACGCCGATGTTCAGGCTGGCCGCGACGACCAGCTGCTGGGTCTCCTCCTCGAAGATGGCCAGCTCGCCGCCGCTGACGCCCAGCAGGCTGGTGGCCCGGCGGAGCATGGCCTGCAGCAGCTTGCCGAGCTCAAGCTCGCCCGAGAGGTCGGCGAGGGTGTCGAGCAGCGCTTGCTGCTCGTCGGCGCGGCGGCGCTCGGCCGCGAGCAGGCGGGCGCGGCCCAGGGCGATACTGGCCTGGGTGGCGGCGGCGGTCAGGATCTCAAAATCGCTGTCGCCGAAGGCGTCCGGCTCGGTGCTCTCGACCACGAGCACGCCGAGGGCCTGGCCGGCACTCATCAGCGGGACGTCCACCTCCGACCCGCTGTTGAGGCTGGGGAGGTAGCCGGCCTCGCGAGTGACGTCCGCGGTGTAGCGCAGCTTGCCGTCCTGGAGGGGGCGGGCACTGAGCCCCTGTCCCGCGGGGACATGCCAGTCGGCCGGGACATCCGGCCACCCGACGCTGGCCCGGAGGACGCGATCGCCGGTCTCGGGATCCACCAGGAAGAGGCCGAGGAAGTCGTAGCCCAGGGCCGGATCGCGGAGGCCCTCGACCACCGCGCGGCAGATCTCGGCTTCGTCGGGGGCCGCGGCGATCTCGGCGCTCAGGCGGAGGAGCGCCGCCTGGCGGTGGGCGGCCTGTTCCATCGGGTCGGGGGTCATCGGACTCCCACCACGGTGCGGACCTCCGCCAGCAGGGCATCGGCATCGAGGGCGTGTTTCTGGACCACCCGTTCCACGCCGCCGTTGAGGCGCTGGCGATCGGCCGCGGTCAAGGTCTTGGCGGTGATCACCACGACCGGGATGCCACGGTGGCGCGGGTCCTGCCGGATCGTGTCGAGGAACTCAAACCCATCCATCTCGGGCATCATCAAGTCGAGGAGCACCAGGGCGGGGCTCTCGGCGGCGATGGCCGCCAGGGCCAGGCGACCGTTGGCCGCCTCGACCACCGACCAGCCGGCCTTGGCAAGGGCCCGCACCAGGAGCGTGCGGGTGGCCTCATCGTCCTCCACCACGAGGACCGAGCCCGCGGCCGGGCTTGGCACGTATCGCGCGACCAGGGCGGCGAGCCGCTTGCGGTCGATCGGCTTGGTCAGGTACTCCGAGGCGCCGAGCGCGAACCCCATGTTCCGGTCCTCGGTGATCGACTGGAGGATGACGGGAATCGAGGCCATGGCGGGATCGGCCTTGAGGGCGGCGAGCACCGCCCAGCCATCCATGCCGGGCATCAGGATGTCGAGGGTGATCAGGTCCGGGTGGAGCTCACGGGCCAGCTGGAGCCCGGTTTCGCCATCGGCCGCCTCGGTGACGCGGTACCCCTCCCGGACCAGGACGCGGCGGGTGATGGCGCGGGCCGCCGGGTCATCGTCGATCACCAGGACGGTGCCTCGGGCCGGCCCCTCAGGCTCCGCGGCGCCCTCGGTGTCCGCCTCCCCGGGGAGGCGCACGTGCGCGGGCAGGCGGACCGTGAAGGTCGTGCCGACTCCCGGGGTGCTCCCGACCGAAATCTCGCCGCCCATCATCTCGCAGAACATCTTGCTGATGGCCAGCCCGAGCCCCGTGCCGCCATACCGGGCGGCGGTGGAGGCCTCGGCCTGGGAGAAGGCCTTGAACAGGCGTGCGAGCTGTTCGTCGGTCATCCCGATGCCCGTGTCGGCCACGGTGAAGACCACGGCCGCGTCGCCGGCAGGGCCCGCGCGGGAGGCGGACAGGGTGATGGTGCCATGGTCCGTGAACTTGCTGGCGTTGGAGAGCAGGTTGAAGAGCACCTGACGTACGCGGGTGACGTCGGCCCGGATGGTGCCGAGGTCGGGGGCGAGTTGCAAGGCCAGCCGGTTGCCGTTCTTCTCGATCAGCGGGGTGACGGTGGAGGCCACCGCCTCGATGGCGGGCTGGAGCTCGAAGGTCTCGAGGTGCAGCTCCATCTTGCCGGCCTCGATCTTTGAGAGGTCGAGCACGTCGTTGATCAGCGCCAGGAGGTGGCGGCCGGCGGACTGGATCTTCTTCAGGTCGGCGGCATACTGGGCATGCCCCGAGTCGGCGGCCTCCTCCTCGATCATCTCGCTGTAGCCGATGATGGCGTTGAGCGGCGTCCGCAGTTCGTGGCTCATGTTGGCCAGGAAGTCGCTCTTGGCGGAGTTCGCCGCCTCGGCCTCCCGGCGGGCGAGCAGCAACTCGGTGATGTCATGGTAGAGCGCCATCAGGCCGACGCGCTCCCCGGCCACGATGACCGGGACGGACAGGATCTCGACATCGACCAGCCGGCCGTCCCTGGCCCGGCGGCGGCCGGTGCCCCCCGCGCGCACCCCGGCGACGGTCTGCCGGGTGTAGGCGCGCGCCTCCTCGCGGGTTTCATCGGTCGTCAGCAGCTCGTCCAGGTTGCGCCCGACCACCTCTGCCTCCGCGTAGCCGAAGAGTTCCTCGAAGGCCGGATTACAGGAGGCAATCGCGTTCTCCAGGTCGACGGTCACGATGGCGACCGGGTTGTTGCGCACCAGGGCTTCGTAGTAGCGCTGTGACGAGTCAAAGAGCCGGGCATTCTCGATCGCGATGGCCGCCTGGGGCGCGAACAACTGCAGCAGGCGCAGGTCCTGCGGCCCGAAGATCCGGTCCGGGTCTGAATGGACACTGGCCAGCGCCCCGACCAGCCGGGTACCGATCAACAGGGGCGTGACCATGACCGACTGGACAGTGGTCTGGGTGTACTGGTCGGAGCGGCCCTGCCACTCCTGGTACCGCGGGATGATGAGCGGCTCGTGGGTGCGGGCCACCTGGCCCATCGCACCCTCGCCCAGCGCCATCCGGGCACCGATGGCACTGGTGCCCATGTTGTGGCTGGCCACCACCACCAGCTCCTGGCGCGCCTCGTCCCAGGTGGCGAGTTCGCCGCCGGTCACCTTCAGGAGTGATACCGCCCGGGCGAGCACGCGCTCCAGGGCACGGGAGAGCTCCAGTTCGCCCGCCAGGTCCGTCAGGGTGTCCAGCAAGGCTTCCTGTTCCTCGGCGCGCCGGTGCTCCGCGGTGAAGAGGCGGGCATTCTCAATGGCGATGGCCGCCTGCGGGGCGAACATCGTCAGGCGGCGGAGCTCCCGCTCGCCGAAGTGGCGGGTGGGATCGTCATGGACGCTGGCGATGGCGCCGACCAGCCGGTTGCCGATCAGCAGCGGGGCCGCCATCACCGCCTGGATGGTGCTCTCGGTGTACCGGTCGGAGCGCCCTTCCCATTCCTGATAGCGCGGGATGATCAGCGGCTCATGGGATTGGGCGACGTGGCCCATGGCCCCCTCACCGAGGCGCATGCGGGTGCCGACGGCGCTGACCGGCAGGTTGCTGGCCAGGATCACCAGTTCCTGGGTGGCCTCTTCATAGATGGCCAGCTCGCCGCCGGTGACATCCAGCAGGGCCGTGGCGCGGGCCAGCACCGCGGTCAGCAGGCGCGAGAGCTCCAGCTGTCCCGAGAGATCGGCCAGGGTGTCCAGCAGCGCCTGCTGTTCCGTGGCACGATCGCGCTCGGCGGCGTAGAGGCGGGCGTTTTCGATGGCGATCGCGGCCTGGGCGGCAAAGAGGTTGAGGAGCCGCAGGTCGCCCTCGCCGAGCTTGCGGGTCGGGTCGGAATGGACGGCGGCGATGGCGCCGACCAGCCGGGGCCCGACCAGGAGGGGGACCACCGCCACCGCCTGGATGATGCTGTGGGTGTACTGCCCCGAGCGGCCCTCCCACTGCTGATAGTTCGGGATGATCAACGGCTCGTGGGTCAGGGCCACGTGCCCCATGCCGCCGTCGCCCCGTTTCATCCGGGTGCCGATCGATTCCTTCCCGATGCCCTGCGCCGCCACGATTACCAGCTCGTCACGGGCCTCGTCGAAGACCGCGAGCTCCCCGCCGGTGACGCCGAGCAGCGCGACCGCGCGATTGAGCACGGCGTCGAGGAGCGCGTCGAGTTGCAGCTCGCTGGAGAGGTCGGCCAGGGTGTCGAGCAGCGCGCGCTGCTCGGAGGTGCGGCGGCGCTCGGCGGCGAGCAGGCGGACCCGGCCGATGGCAATGCTCGCCTGGGTGGTGGCCGCGGCGAGGATCTCGAGGTCGCCCTGGGTGAAGGCGCCGCTGCCCGCGCGCTGGACCACCAGTTCACCGATGGCGCTCTGGTCCACCCGGAGCGGCAGGCGCAATTCGGAGAGTCCCGCGGGGTCCCGGCCAAACCGACCCGCGGAGGCGGCCAGGGAGGGCGCGAAGGTGTCGGCACCGGCCAGGAAAAGGCCGACCCCGTCGAACCCGAACACCGGATGCAGCAGGCCCTCCGCCACGCCCTGGCAGATCTGCTCCTCATCCACCGACTCGGCAATCCGGGTGCTGAGGCGCAGCAGCGCCGATCGCATCACGCCGGGGTGGGCGCCGCCCGCCGCCACGTCCTTCATGCGGGGCCTCCCGCGGTTGCCACCAGGCGAGCCCGGACTTCGGCCAGGAACGCCGCTTCGCTGTGGTCGCCCTTCTGCAGCACGCGTGAGACGCCACCGTTCAGCCGCCGTCGATCGTCAGCCGTGAGTTCCTTGGCGGTGATCACCACGACCTCGGGTGGGTGTCCTCCCGGGATGCTGCGCAGGCCCTCGAGGAACTCGAAGCCGTCCATTTCCGGCATCATCAGGTCAAGCAGGACCAGGGTGGGCGGCTGCGCATGCACGGCGTCCAGCCCGAGGCGTCCATTGGCCGCCTCGCGAACCGACCACCCCTCCTTCTCCAGGGTGCGCCGCAGCATCTCCCGGGTGTCGGCATCGTCCTCGACGATCAGGACCGACCCGCCGGCGGCCCGGCGGTGGCGCCCCAGCACATCGACCAGGCGGGAGCGGTCCACCGGCTTGGTGAGGTACTCCGCTGCGCCGAGGGCAAAGCCCAGGTTGCGGTCATCGGTGATGGAGACCATCACGACCGGAATACCCGACAGGGCCGGGTCGTCCTTGAGCGCGGCCAGCACCGACCAGCCGTCGAGACCGGGCATGACCACGTCCAGCGTGATGACGTCGGGGCACTCGGCCCGCGCCAGCGCCAACCCGGCTTCGCCGTTGGCGGCCTCGAGGACCCGATACCCTTCCTTGGCCAGCATCCGGCGCAGCAGGTCGCGGGTGGCGGGGTCATCGTCGATGACCAGGACCGTTCCCGCCGGGCCCGGGAGGGTGGCCGGTGGCGGTGCCGCCTCCGCGGCGCCGGGAAGGTGGACCTCGGCGGGAAGCAGGACGGTGAACGCCGTCCCCTCGCCCGGCGTGCTCGCCACCGTGATGGTGCCGCCCATCATCTCGCAGAACATCCGGCTGATGGCGAGCCCCAATCCCGTCCCACCGTACTTACTGGCGGTCGATGCCTCGGCCTGGGCGAACGCCTGGAAGAGGCGGCCGAGTTGCTCGGGGGTCATCCCGATGCCGGTGTCGCGCACGGTGAGCGCGATGCGGTCGCCCCCGGGCTCGCGCTGGCGCTCGGCCGCGAGGGTGATGGTGCCCTGCTCGGTGAACTTGCTGGCGTTGGAGAGCAGGTTGAAGAGCACCTGGCGCACGCGAGTGACGTCAGCGCGGATGGTGCCCAGGCCGGCCGCCAGTTCCAGGCGGAGGACGTTGCCGTTCTTCTCGATCAGCGGCAACACCGTGGCCGCGACCGCCTCGATCGCCTCGCGAAGCTCGAAGGTCTCCAGGTGCAGCTCCATCTTGCCGGCTTCGATCTTGGAGAGGTCGAGGACGTCGTTGATCAGGGCCAGCAGGTGGCGGCCGGCAGACTGGATCTTCTTCAGGTCGGGGACGTACTGCCCGTGCCCCGACTCGCCGGCCTCTTCCTCGATCATCTCGCCATAGCCGATGATGGCATTGAGCGGCGTGCGCAGCTCATGGCTCATGCTGGCCAGGAACTGGCTCTTGGCGGCATTCGCCGCCTCCGCCTCCTGGCGGGCCTGGAGGAGCGCGGTGATGTCGTGGTAGAGGCCCATCATGCCCAGCAGCACCCCATCGACCACCACGGGCACGCCCAGCACCTCGACGTCCACAAGGCTGCCGTCCTTCCGGCGGCGCTGTGCAATGGCCCGCACCGGTTGGTGGTCCAGCGCCTGGGCGGTGAACTGGACTGCCTGGGCGCGGGTCTCCTCGGTGGTGATCAGGTCGTCCAGGTGCTGGCCCACCACCTCATCCTCGGCGTACCCGTAGAGCGCCAGGAACGCCGGGTTGCAGGTGGTGACGGTGTGCTGGGTGTCCAGCGTGACGATCGCCACCGGGCTGTTGGCCACCAGCTCACCGAAGTATTGCTGCTGGTGCTTCGCCTGGGTAAAGAGGCGGGCGTTCTCGATGGCAATGGCGGCCTCGGGGGCGAACAACTCGAGCAGGCGCAGATCTTCCGAGCCCAGCTCGCGCCCCGGATCGGAGTGCACGCTGGCGATGGTCCCGACCAGGCGGTCGCCGATCAGCAGCGGCGCGGCCATGACCGACTGGACCGTGCTCTGCGTGTACTTCGACGACCGTCCATCCCATTCCTGGTAGCGCGGAATGATGAGGGACTCGCGCGTCTGGGCCACGCGCCCCATGGCGCCATCACCGAGGGCGATGCGCGAGCCCACGGCATCGGTGCCCATGTCGTGGCTGGCGACGATCACCAGGTCACCCGCGACGGGATCGAAGGTGGCCAGTTCGCCGCCCGTCACATTCAGCAATCCGACCGCGCGTTCCAGCACCCGCTGGAGCACCTTGGACAGCTCGAGCTGGCCGGCCAGGTCCTTCATCGTGTCGAGCAGCGCCTGCTGCTCCTCGGCCCGTCGGCGTTCCACCGTGAAGAGCCGTGCGTTTTCGATGGCCACGGCTGCCTGTGGCGCAAACAGGTCCAGCAGGCGCAGGTCCTCGGTGCCGAAGGCCCGGGTCGAGTCGCGGTCCATGAAGGCGATGGCGCCGACCAGCTGGCGCCCCATCAGGAGTGGCGCCACCATGACCGCGTGGAAATCCACCTGGGCATACTGCTCCGAGCGGGCCGCCCACGCTTGGTAGTCCGGGATGATGTAGGGTTCCCGGGTCAGCGCCACGTGTCCCATGGCGCCCTCCCCCACGCGCATCCGCGTCCCGGTGGTGTCCTTCCGGCCGAGATTGAAGCTGGCGACGATTTCCAGTTCCTCGCGGGAGGCGTCGTAGATGGCAAGCTCGCCATGGCTGACGTGCAGGAGCTGAATGGCCCGCTCCAGCACGGCCTGGAGCAGGTCGGAGAGCTCGAGCCGGGCGGAGAGGTCCGCCATGGTGGCGCGCAGCGCCTCCTGCTCATCGGCGCGCCGCCGTTCGGCGGAGAGCAGCCGGGTGCGACCGATGGCGATCCCGGCCTGATTTGCCGCGGCGCGGAGCACCTCGAAGTCATCCGCCCCGAAGGCGTGGTGCCGGTTGCTCTCCACCACCAGCACGCCCACGAGCTGCTTGTTGACCAGGAGGGGGACGTCCACCTCCGACCCCTCGTTGCGGGTCGGGAGGTAGCGGGTGTCCTGGGTGACCTGCGGGGTGTAGTGCAGCCGGCCGTCGAGGAGCGGGAGTTCGCTGAGGCCCTGGCCCGGCCGCACGCGGAGACCGGCCGGTGCATCGGCCGAGCCCCGGCTGGCGATGACCACCCGGTCGCCGGTCAGCGGGTCCACCAGCAGGACGGCCACGAAATCAAAGCCGAGCGCGGCATCCTGCAGCCCCCCGGCCACGGCCGCGCAGATCTGCTGCTCCGATTCAGCGGCGGCGATGCCGGTCGAGAGCCGGAGCAACGCCGCTTCACGCTGGCGGTCCAGCGTGGGGTGCTGGCCGGTGGCGGGACCGCTCCGCGAACCCGTCATGCCGTGGTTCCGGCGCGCGGGCGGCGGGTATGCGCCGTCACCCTGGTGCGGACATCCGCGAGCAGCAGTTCGATGTCCTGGGATTGCTTCTCGATCACGTCGCGGACGCCACCGTTGAGCCGCCGCCGATCGTCCTCGGTCAGGGTCTTCGCCGTGATGACGATCACCGGGATGTCGCGGTGCCGGTCGTCGCGGCGGAACTCCTCCAGGAACTCGAAGCCGTCCATCTCCGGCATCATCAGGTCCAGCAGCACCAGGCCGGGGGTCTCCGCCGCCACGCACGCGAGCCCCTGACGGCCATTCTCGGCCTCCGTGACGGGCCAGCCCTCCTTTTCGAGGGAGCGGCGGAGCACCTGCCGCGTGTCGGGATCGTCCTCGACGATCAGGACCGGCGTGTCCTGGGCGCGTCGGTACCGGGCGATCACCGCACTGAGCTGGGCCCGTTCGATCGGCTTGGTCAGGTACTCCGCGGCGCCGAGGGAGAACCCGAGATTCCGCTGGTCGGCAATCGTCAGCATGACGACGGGGATCGCGGCCAGGGCCGGCTCGCTCTTGAGCGCGGCCAGCACGCCCCAGCCATCGAGCCCGGGCATCAGGACGTCCAGGGTGATCACGTCGGGACGTTCGGCGCGGGCCAGCGCCAACCCCTCCTCACCTCCGCTGGCTTCCAGCACCCGGAAGCCGTCCTTGGCGAGCATCCGGGCCAGGAGTTGGCGGGTATCCGGGTCGTCATCAATCACCAGCACCGTCCCGATCGTGGTGCCCTGGGGCCCTGCGGTTGCCTCAGCGACCGCCTCGACGGGATCGGGAACCGTCACCGGCAGCCGCACGGTGAAGGCCGTCCCGGCGCCCGGTTCGCTGGTTACGCTGATGGTGCCGCCCATCATCTCGCAGAAGGTCTTGCTGATGGCCAGGCCCAGTCCGGTGCCGCCGTACTTGCTGGCGGTGGAGGCCTCCGCCTGGGCAAAGGCCTGGAACAGCCGGTTGAGCTGTTCCGGGGTCATGCCGATTCCGGTGTCGCGGACGACGAAGCTCATCATCTCGCCGTCCGGGCCGTGCTCGCGGGTGGCCGAGAGGGTGATCGTGCCGCGTTCGGTGAACTTGCAGGCGTTGGACAGCAGGTTGAAGAGCACCTGGCGCACCCGGGTCACGTCGGCGCGCATACCGCCCAGGTCGGCCGCCAGGTCCAGCACGAGCCGGTTGCCGTTCTTCTCCACCAGCGGGGCGACGGTACTGGCCACCGCCTCGATGGCGGGCCGGAGCTCGAAGGTTTCGAGGTGCAGCTCCATCTTGCCCGCCTCGATCTTCGAGAGGTCCAGTACGTCGTTGATGAGGGCCAGCAGGTGCCGGCCTGCGGCACGGACCTTCTGCAGGTCGGGCACGTAGCTCAGGTGTCCCTGTTCGGTGGCCTCCTCCTCCATCATCTCGCTGTAGCCGATGATGGCGTTGAGCGGGGTGCGCAGTTCGTGGCTCATGTTGGCCAGGAAGTGGCTCTTGGTCTGGTTGGCGGCCTCGGCGGCGCGACGGGCGTCGAGCAGGTCGGTCACGTCATGGTAGAGCGCCATCATCGCCACGCGCTCGCCATCGATGACCACGGGAACGGCCAGGATCTGCACATCCACCATGCTGCCATCGCGCCGCCGCCGTCGCCCGACCCCCTGGACCGGTCGCCCCTCCGCCGCCTGGACGGTGTAGGACACGGCCTCTTGCCGCGCCTCATCGGTGGTGATCAGGTCGTCCAGGATGCGGCCCGCGATGTCGGCCTGCGCATAGCCGTAGAGCTGCTCGAAGGCCGGGTTGCAGGAGAGGATCTGGTGATCGGCGTTGAGGACGACAATGGCCACCGGACTGTTGCGGACGAGCACCTCGAAATACTCCCGCTCCCGGCGGGCCGCGGTGAACAGCCGGGCGTTCTCGAGCGCGACGGCGGCCTGCTGACCGAACAGCGTCACCAGGTTCCGGTCGGCATCGCTGAAGGTCCGGGTCGGGTCTTCGTGCCAGACGTTGATGGCCCCAACGGCCCGGTGGCCGATCAGGAGGGGGGCCACGATGACGGCATGCGCGTCGATGCGGGCATACTGGGTGGAGCGGCCCGCCCACTGCTGGTAGTCGGGGATCATCATCGGCTCACCCGACTGCACCACCACGCCCATGGCCCCCTCACCCACGACCAGCCGGGTGCCGCGCGAGTCCTCGACCATGTTGTGGTTGGCGGCGATGACCAGGTCGCCGCGCGATTCATCGTAGGTGGCGAGTTCCCCCCCCGAGGCGCCCAGGAGGGTGACGGCCCGGCCGAGGACGGTTTCGAGGACTCGAGAGAGTTCGAGCTCCGCCGAGAGATCGGCGATCGTAGCGAGCAGCGCCTCGCGCTCGTCGGCGCGGCTGCGCTCCGCCTCCACAAGTTGGTGGGTCTGGTCCAGCAGGCGAATCCTGGCCAAGGCCAGGCCGGCGTGCTGGGCGGCGGCGGTGAGAATCTCGAGGTCAGCCGGGCCGAAGGCATGGGGTTCCCGGCTTTCGATCACCAGGACGCCCATCACTTCGTCGCCGGCCACGACCGGGACGTCCACCTCCGAGCCGGTGCTCAGGCCGGGGATGTACTCGGGCTCCTGGGCCACGTCCGGTGTGTAGCGCAGCTTGCCATCGCGCATCGGCCGGGCGCTGAGGCCGTGGCCCGCCGGCACGCGCATCCCGGCGGGAATATCGTCCCAGCCCACGGCAGCGCCGAGCACGCGGTCCCCGGTGGACGCATCGAGCAGGAAGACACCCAGGAAGGCGTACCCGAGCGCCTCATCATGCAGGCCATCCACCACGGCCTGGCACACGGCCACCTCCGTCTGGGCGGTGGCGATGTCCGCGCTGAGGCGAAGGAGGGCGGACTGGCGCCGGGCCAGCCCGCCGTCCCGCGCGGGGTCTTCCGTGGATGCCTCGGGCCGCTGCCGCATGCAGGCCCCTCGGGGCTCAGGTGAATCGGGCGGGTCGCGTGCTGGTGCGCTGGTGCAGGGTGCTGAACCCTGAACTTACGGGTCGCAGGTGGGGAAGGGCAAGGCGGGCCGACGAGGCGTCGTCGGCCCGAGGGGTTCATGCCAGGCGAATCACTCTACTGGGGCGAAGCGCGCCTGGAAGAACCGGAGGTACTCGGGTTCAAAGGTGAATCGGAGGCCGGCCACTTCGTCGCGGGCCTGGTAGACGGCCTGGACGCTTTCCGCGGTGACATCCATGTGCGCCTGGGTGTACACCCGGCGGGGAATGGTGAGGCGGACCAGTTCGAGGGCCGGAAAGCGATTCCGGCCATCCGGCCCGCGACCGGCTGACACCGCCCCCCGCTCCATGCCCCGGATGCCCGACTCGAGGTAGAGGGAGGCCGCCAGTGCCTGGGCGGGAAACTGCTCCCGGGGCAGGTGGGGGAGGATCGCGGCGGCATCGAGGAACACCGCGTGCCCGCCCAGTGGGCGGACCACCGGGATGCCGGCCGTGATGAGTTTCTCGCCGAGATAGTGGACTTGCCCGATGCGGCTGCGGATGTAGTCCTCCTGCACCGACTCCTCGATGCCGATGGCCATCGCCTCCATGTCGCGGCCCGCCAGCCCCCCATAGGTGTGCAGCCCCTCGAACAGGACCATCAGGTTCCTGGCCCGTTCGGCGAGGGTGGCATCGCGCAGGCCGAGCCAGCCGCCGATGTTCACGAGGCTGTCCTTCTTGCCCGACATGGTGGCTCCGTCGGCGCAGGCGCAGATGTCGAGGAGGATCCCGGCCACGCTGCGGCCCTGCTGGCCGGGTTCCCGCTGCTGGATGAACCAGGCGTTCTCGACGGCTCGGGTGGCATCGAGGATCACCTTGATGCCATGTCGCGTGGCGTACTCGCGCACGGCACGCAGGTTGGCCAGACTGATCGGCTGGCCACCAGCCAGGTTGACGGTGGCCGCCACGGAAATGTAGGGCACACACTCCGCGCCGACGTCCGCGACGAGACGGTCGAGGGCTCCGAGATCCACGTCGCCCTTGAAGGGATGCTCCGAGGCGGGGTCATGCGCCTCGGCGATGACGACGTCGTGGAAGGTGGCCCCTGCCAGCTCCTGGTGGGCCCGGGTGGTGGTGAAGTACATGTTGCCGGGGACATGGTCCCCCGGCGTGATCAGGATCCGGGACAGGATGTGCTCGGCGCCGCGCCCCTGGTGGGTGGGGATCAGTTCCTCGAACCCGTAATACTTCCGGACGGCGTCCTCGAGGTGGTAGTAGTTGCGTGACCCGGCGTAGGCCTCGTCACCCATCATCATGCCGGCCCATTGCCGGTCCGACATGGCGCTGGTGCCGGAATCGGTCAGCAGGTCGATGTACACCGCTTCCGACCTGAGGAGAAAGGTGTTGTACCCTGCCATGCGGATGGCCGCCTCGCGTTCCGCGGGCGTGGTCATCCACAGCGGTTCGACCACCTTGATCTTCCAGGGCTCCGCCCAGCTTCGTGTCGGCATCTTTCGCGCTCGGTTCGGGGACGCCAGCAGGATAGGGACGTCTTCATGAATGCAGTATGAATCAGGAGTGAAGCGACGCGGGCGGCTGCGCTGATTCCGGGCGTGCCCCCGCTGGCAAAACGACGGCTCCCGCTGTACCATCGGAGGCTGCCGGTTTCTGGTTTTCCCTAACGCCGCGTGAGACACACTGATGCCAGCTATCCAGAATGTCGCTCCACTGCTGCTCGCCGCCCTCGCCCTCCTCCCCGCGGGTCTCAGCGCCCAGGCCAGCCGGCCGGCGGCCGGGGCCGCCGCCGCGTCCACCGCCAACAGTGGCCAGCCGATTCGCGTCGTCGCCGATACGGCCCTCGGCCGTGACGATGCCGTCACGATCAAGGGCCGCCGGGTGCCGTACCGGGTGACCACCGGCACCCAGCCGGTCTGGGACAACGACAACAAGCCGATCGCTTCGGTCTTCTATGTCTACTACGAGCGCACCGATGTGGCCGACAAGAGCACTCGGCCGCTGATGATCTCGTTCAATGGCGGGCCAGGGTCGGCGTCGGTCTGGATGCACATCGGCTACACCGGCCCCCGGTTCCTGAAGATCGATGACGAGGGGTTCCCGGTGCAGCCCTACGGGGTCAGCGAGAACCCCCACTCGATCCTCGATGTGGCGGACATCGTGTATGTCGATCCCGTCAACGTCGGCTTCAGCCGCATCCTGGGGGACGCCAGCCGCAACCAGTTCTTCGGCGTGAACGAGGACATTCAGTACCTGGCGCGCTGGATTGACAACTTCGTCACCCGGCAGGGGCGCTGGACCTCGCCCAAGTACCTGATCGGTGAGAGCTACGGCACCAACCGCGTGTCCGGCCTGGCCCAGCGACTCCAGGGCTCGCACTGGATGTACCTGAACGGGGTCATCCTGGTCTCCCCGACCGGGCTCGGCGTCAACCGGCAGGGACCGGCGGGCGGGGGGCTGCCGCTGCCCTATTTCGCGGCCACGGCCTGGTATCACAAGGCGCTGGCGGCCGACCTGCAGGCCCGTGACCTCGATGACTTGTTGCCCGAAGTCGAGCAGTTCACGATGGAACAGTTGATTCCCGCGCTGGCCCGGGGCGGGTCGCTGCCGGCAGCCCGCCGAACCGAGCTGGCGCGCCAGGTGGCGCGATACTCCGGGCTGTCGGAGTCCGCGGTGCTCCAGCACAACCTGGCGGTCCCGACCCAGTTCTTCTGGAAGGAACTGCTGCGCGACCAGGGGTTGACCGTGGGCCGACTCGACTCCCGCTACCGCGGCGTGGACCGGCAGGACGCCGGGCTGAGCCCGGGGTTCGACCCGGCGCTGACGGCGTGGAATCACGCCTTCGCACCCGCCATCAACCACTATCTGCGCGAGGACCTGGGATTCAAGACCGACCTGCAGTACTGGCTGTTCGGGCCGGTGAACCCGTGGAACCGCGACAACGACAACACCGGCGAGAACCTCCGCCAGGCGATGGGGGAGAACCCGTTCCTGCACGTGATGGTGCAGTCCGGCTACTTCGACGGCGGTACCGACTACTTCAATGCCAAGTACACCATGTGGAACATGGACCCGGCCGGGCGCTTCCAGGATCGGATGTCGTTCAAGGGCTATCGCAGCGGGCACATGATGTACCTGCGCCAGCAGGACCTGGCCACCTCGAACGAGGATATCCGCGAGTTCGTGGCCCGGACGATGCCGCGGGGGGCGGCGAGGTATTGAAGCAGGAAGCGAGAAGCGAGAAGTAAGCAGTGAGCAGGGAGCAGGGAGCAGGGAGCCGTGACAGCGAGTGAGTCGAGGACGAAAGAGGGGCGCCCCACATGACCTGGGTCCGCCCCTCGCTTGTTCTCACCCGTTCCCCGTTCCCTGTTCCCTGTTCCCCGTTCCCTGCTCCCTGCTCACTGCTTCTTGAGCACCAGTCTCTGGCGCAGTTCCTGGCCGCCGATGGTGAGCGTGCGCGCCTGGGTCAGCGTCTGGCCGTCCTCGCTGAGGGTGAACACATCCACAAGGCCGACCTCCCCCTGCGGAGTCTGGGCCGAACTGATCATCGTGAGCGTGGCACCGTTCCAGCTGAGCCGGCTGCCCATCTCCAGGCCGCCCGCGGTATTCACGTGGCGCTCACCATCCACCGCGTAGCGCAGCTCGGTACTCGTCTCCTGACCCTGTGAAACCACCGACCGGCGGATCGTGATCCGGGGTTCCTGGTGTTCGATCACGTCGACCCGGCTGTCGGGGGCCGGGATCGGCCCCAGGTCGCTCTCGGCCACTTGGAGAGTCCATGTGCCGGAAAGGTTGGGGGGGGACTGTCCCTCGAGCGGGGCGGCGGCCACGGCAAGGAGGAGGGCAACGGCGGAACGGAGCGGCGAAACCATGGCGTGAGTCCGGGTTCGAGGTGCCGAAGCATCGACGCCTGGCGCCCCGTCGTCAAGCAACACGGCCCCCGGCACTGGGCCGGGGGCAGCGGGCGAGGGACCGGACTGCATGCTTCCCGGGGTCAACGGGGGAGGACGACCACCAACACCACGACGTCCACACTCGTGAGATCGGCCCCTGGCCCCGCCGTCATCCCGAAGATGGAAATCATTTCTTTCTCCCAGTCCACGGCCAGGTCGCCGACCACTGCGGCGAGGTGCTCAGCGTTCCAGAGGTCGTCCTGCGGGCCGAACAGGGTGCCCGGGATGCTGCGGGGCGCCTGGGCCCAACGGAGCACAGGCACCGGCTGTGCCGTGAAACCATCCTTCTCGAGCAGCTCCTGGAAGGGGATGACCGTGCTGCCGGGTGCCAGGCGCAGGGTCTGGAACTCGACCCCGAACGCCACCTCTGGTTCGAGGAAGAGGACCTGCAGCTGCACGGTGACCGTGTCCTCGCCATCCCACGAGATGCCCACCGAGTCGGCGAAGAGCGCGGGGATGTCCGGGTATTCCCGCGGGGTCTCCCGCCACACCGGGCTGAGGGTGGTCGTGCCGAGCTGGGCCGAGGCGGTTGGGACGCCGGCACCCGCCAGGAGGGAGAAGGCAAGGATCGCGGGGAGGAATGGGCGTGACATCGTGGCCTCCAGGGGAAGGGGTCAGCAAGCAGAGCGACATTTGGTGGCCCAGCATGCCACGCCTGGGCCGAGGGGAGAGTGCCAAATCCGGGGTCGGTGGTGCATCTTTGCCCGATGTTCCTTCTCGCCATCCTGTCCCTGGCCACCGCCCAGGACACCAGCCTTGTGTTCAACGGCCGCGCCGGCCAGATCCAGGTCCCCATTCCGCGCATCGAGGCCACCGTCACCGTGGATGGCCTGCTGGACGAGCCGGTATGGAGCCGCGCCGCTCGGTTGACCGGCTTCTCGCAATACCAGCCGGTAGACGGCCGACCCGCCGAGGAGGCCACCGAGGTGCTGGTCTGGTACGGGCCCGATGCGATCTATTTCGGGATCCGGGCCACCGAGATCCACGGGGACGTGGTCCGGGCCACCCGTGCCAACCGCGACAACATTGCCAGCGAGGATCATGTCCAGATCCTCCTCGACACGAACAACGATCGCCGCCTGGCCTACCTGTTCGGGGTGAACCCGCTGGGAGTGCAGCAGGACGGCACGCGCAGCGCGGCGTTCGGGGGGGGCGCCGGCGGCTTTTCCGCCACCGGGGGCGGCAGCCGCAACATCAATCCCCTGGAAGGGAACGTTGATCTCAACCCGGACTTCGTCTGGGCATCGAGCGGGCGCCTGACGGAGCAGGGATATGACGTCGAGATCCGGATTCCCTTCAAGAGCCTGCGGTACCAGGAG
>JBHEPH010000139.1:0-4172 GCA_046260395.1 Gemmatimonadales bacterium | reverse complement strand
GGTCCCGAACAGGGTGCTCCGGAAGATGGCCACCCACGCCGTGCTGCCGGTGGCCCGGGAGACCATGGACCGGGCCATCGAGGGCCGGATCTTCAAGCTCCTGATCCCCAACGCTGTGTCCATCACCCGTCGCCGCGACGAGAGCTGGAGTCGCGTGCTGAGCGAGATCGACGACCCCGACTCCATGGTGGCCCTCTTCCCCGAGGGCTGCATGATGCGCCCCGACGGCCGGGACAAGAAGGGCGCCATCATGACCGTCAAGCCCGGGATCGCCGACGTTCTCCGCTCCATCCGCACCGGGCGGATGATCCTGGCCTACAGCGGCGGGCTCCACCACGTACTCCGGCCCGGCGCCGCCCGGTTCAAGTTCTTCAAGTCCCTCCACCTGCGTCTCGAGAGCATCGACATCGCGTCCTACATCGACGCCCGCATGCACGAGCCGCCCTCCTTCGTGGACGCCGTGGTCCGGGACCTGACGCACCGCCGCGACCTCTACACCCCCATCGCCCCCGGCACTCCCCCCGAGGTCGGCGCGGAAGTGGTCCGGCGCCGGTACCGCTGCTGGAAGGGCCGCCGGCTGGCACGGGGCGATGGCGGGACCGGGGACAACGGCGTGGGGAGGGCAACGGCCGGGCACGAGGAAATGGCGAGCCAGATCCCCATGCCCGCCGCACACCCGCACGCGACCGGCGCTCCGACGGGTTACCCGAACCCCTCGTAAGGGCGCCCCCCGTAAACGACCACTCTGCGCCCGCCTCCTTCGGCCCGGGCTGTTTCGGCTCCCCACCTGCGACTACCTTTCAGCAGGCGTTGGGTATCCCGCTTGCACCCGTAGCTCGCTCCTGAAACCGGCGCACCACATGAGAATCATAGACTCCGTACCGGCCGCTCTCGCCCTGAGCGCGATCATCGCCATCAGCGCGTGCGGGTCCGACCCCGCCGAGCCGACCACGGCCGATCCCGACATCACCACCACATCACTGCCCGCCGGGATGCTGGGCGTACCCTACGCCGCAAGCGTCAGCGCCAGCGGCGGCGGCGGCGAGTACGAGTGGAGCATTTCGGGAGGGAGCCTGCCCCCGGGCCTCGGCCTGGAACCGGATGACATGAGCAGTGACCTCATCATCACCGGGATCCCGGAAGCCGCCGGGGACTTCGAGTTCGACCTGCGGGTGGAGGTGCCGGACGGAAGGACCGATGTCCAGCACCTCGCCATCGGGATCGGTGAGCCCGAGCCGTTCGGCATCGAGAACGCCGCCCTCGCCCCCGCACTGGTGGGCTACGGCTACGGCGTCCAGCTGGAGGCCGCCGCCCAGGGCACCGCAGAGGTGACCTGGAGCATTGTCGAGGGATCCCTCCCCGCCGGCATCACGCTGAGCTCGAGCGGCCGCTTCAGCGGCTCCCCCACTATGGCGGGGACGTATGAGATCGTGATCCGGGCGTCCACGCCAGAGGAGTCCGTGCAGGAGAGCTTTATGCTGGTGGTCAACGAGGAGGACACGTCCCGCTTCAACCTGACGGTCCTCCCCGCCGTGCCGATCCCCGCCCAGCTGCAGGACAATGTGGCGGAGGCGGTGCGGCGGTGGGAGGCCGCCATTGTCGGAGACATCCCCCGGTTCGACGCGGCGGAAGGCGACCTGGATCTCCGCGATCGGTCGAGCGGCATGTGCGCCGGCTTCACGCACCTGGCCGATGGCACGTCCATAGACGACATGATTATCATCGTCAACATAGGACCCATCGATGAGGGCGGGTCGTTGAAGCCCACCGAGGATGGTGACTCGGTATTCACGAACACCATCGGCTCGGCGAGCCCGTGCTTCATCCGGTCTTCCGGCGATGGGGTGGCGGTGGGCGACCTGCCGATCGTTGGCGTGCTCACACTGGATGAGTTCGACCTGTTCAACCTGGAGGAAGACAGCCAGGAGCTGGCCACGGACCTGATCCAGCACGAGATCGCCCATATCCTCGGGCTAGGCTCTCTGTGGGGGATGTTCTCGCTCCTCGAAGGGTCCGGGACCGATGACCCGCTGTATGTCGGGGAACAGGGGGTCGTCGAGTACAAGGCCGCCGGGGGTACGCGTGCGGCGATCCCCGTCGAGAACGAGGGCCCGCCCGGCACCCGCGAGGGCCACTGGCGCGAGAGTGTGTTCAACGATGAGCTGATGACGGGCTCCCTCAAGCGGACGAGCTACCTGAGCGCCATGTCCATCGCTTCCTTCGCCGACTTCGGCTATGAAGTCGACACGTCCGCGGCCGAGGGCCCGCTGGTCATCGGGATCCTGGGGATGGAGCAGGATCCGTTCGAGCTGTGGCTCCACGGCGACGTCAAGACCGAGACCCTCGTGGGGATCCGGCCGGACGGCACCCGCACCATCATAATCTCTCCCTCGAACCTGCGTTGAACGACATGCAACGGCTTCTGACACTCGGATCCCTCTGTCTCCTGGGCGCATGCGCCAGCTCGCCCGGTGGCGCCGCCCAGCAGCTCGCCGGCTGCTACTACTTCGTGCAGGATGAGACCGCCCGCGAGCTCAACCTCCCCTGGGGCGTCGAGCTCACCAGCGACTCCCTCGCCTCGCCCTTCCTCAAGGGCCAGGAGAACATCCGGGAGGCCATCACCCTGCGCGACGCGGAACGGACCACGGACTTCCCGTTCGGATACTGGCAGCCTCTCTCCGACCACACCCTCCGCCTCGGGTACCCCGGGATGGGCGGGTTCACGGTGGACCTGACCGTCGAGGGGAACGAGCTCAGCGGCAGGATCGCGGGTGTGGGCGACGTGGCGACGGGCACCCCCATGCGGTCGGCCCCGGTCCGCCTCACCCGCGCGCGCTGCCCCCGGGAATAACGCCTCCGGTTGCTGCCAGCAACTGATGATTGGATTGCCCGGCGGCCTCAGTGTTCCCGGCCGATTGACCCCGCCGGAACCACCCAGAGATCGATTCGCTGGAATCGCCGGCCAGCTGCGCCTGGCGAGGTGCCCGCTCAGCCGGCCTCTGTGAACCTCTGCGCTCTCTGGGCTCTTTGCGGTTAATCCCCGTAGGCAAGCAGTCCTGTCAGCCCCCGGCACTGGCCCAGCCGGCGCCATAGGGCCATCTTCCCCCTGCCGGTGAAGCCCGGCCCCGCATTATCACCTGTGCCTGCCATATGCCATGAATGTACGGACGACCGTTCTCTCGATCCTCGCCGTCGGCTGCGTGACCGCCGCGTGCGCGGATGACCCGAGCGCCACCAATGACCTGAGCCCCTCCGCGAGCCTGATCACGGCGGACGCCATTGCGGCCGACGTGGCCGTCCTCTCCGCCGACAGCATGGAAGGGCGCACGCCCGGCACGGTGGGTGAGGAGCGTGCCACGCGCTACATCACCGAGCGCTACCGCGAGATCGGCCTGGAGCCGGTGGACGGGGAGTACCTGCTGCCCGTGGAGCTGGTGGGGCTGACGAGGGATGAGGCGTCGTCGTCGTTGTCCATCGAGGGTCCCGATGGCCCGCTGCCGCTGGTCGACGAGGAGAACATGACGTTCTGGTCCACCACCGAGCAGCCGGTGGAGGATCTGCGGGACGCGCCGCTGGTGTTCGTGGGGTACGGGGTGCAGGCTCCCGAACACGACTGGGACGATTTCAAGGGTGAGGACATGAGCGGCAAGGTGCTCCTCTTCCTGAACAGCGATCCCCCGGTGGAGGAGGACGGCGAGAAGCTCTTCGGTGGGGAGGCGCGCACGTATTACGGCCGCTGGAACTACAAGTTCGAGCAGGCCGACAAGCTCGGCGCCGCCGGGGCCATCGTGATTCACACCACCGAATCAGCCAGCTACGGCTTCAGCGTGATCGGCAACATGGGCTCGGGCCAGGTCTGGCAGAGGACGTACCAGGTGCCGGTGCTGGCGTGGGTGGACTCGACCACCTCCGAGCAGATCGCCGCGTCCATGGACACCGACCTCCCGGGCCTCTTCGAGATGGCGGCTCACCGCGACTTCCGGCCGGTGGACACCGGCTACCGCGTCACCGCCCACATCGAGACCGATATCGAGCGGGTGCAGGCGCACAATGTGGCCGGCGTGGTGCGGGGGACCGACCCGGAGCTCGCCGACGAGTACCTGGTCTTCACCGCCCATCACGACCACCTGGGCATGGACGAGGGGCTCGAGGGCGATGACAAGATCTACAAC
>JBHEPH010000138.1:0-4218 GCA_046260395.1 Gemmatimonadales bacterium | reverse complement strand
CCTGTTACCTGCCCAAGGTCATACACCGGGTTGGTCTCGTCGCCCCCGATCTGGACGGTCGGTTCCGCCGAGAGAAGCCAGCCCTGACCCTCGGTAAACCGGGGTCCCGTGTTCTCCACGATCTGGATGCCGGCGCTGTCGCGAACGTTGGCCTCACCCGTGCCCGGCGCATCGCTGCCGCCGCAGGCCGCCACCAGGATTGCGAGTGCTCCGACCAGGATACGATTGGTCATGCTTGCCCCCTCCACATGATGATCCAAAAGGGCGGACCATCCCTCGCCCTGCTCGGGACAGGCTGGTCCGCGCCTGCGCCATCGCCACCTCTGCTGGAAGGGCGGACCACGGTCCGCCCCTACTACACCGGCCCGAGTCCGCGGGCGGCCATCACGTCACCCACCGTGTGGAATGACCCGGTCACCAGCACCGTCCCGGCCCGGAACTCCGCGGCGGCCATCGCCTCGTCGAAATCCTGGACCAGTGCCCAAGCCGCCTTCGCCGGCGGCCTGGCCGGGTCCTTGAGCCACTGCTTGAGCCACTCGATATCCCACCGGCGCGTGTCCGCCGAAGGGGCCACCGTCAGGATTCCCTGATCCACGACCTCGTCGAGCGCCACCAGCATTTCCGGCCAGGCTTTGTCGCCCAGGATCGAGACCAGGGCATGGACCGGCCCCGGGGGCGGATCGGCCTTGAGGGCGGCCACCAGGGACCGCATGCCATCGGGGTTGTGGGCCACATCGAACAGCCACTTCCCGCGCCGGTCCAGCCGCCCCGCCACATGGGCCGCGTCGAACCCGGCGGCGATCGCCTCATCCGGCGGCCGCCACCGCTCCGGCAGGGCGGTGAGCACCGCGTGGGCCACTGCCGCGTTGCGCCGCTGGTGCGGCCCGGCCAGCCCGAGTGATCCATGCCACAGTGCATCCGGTGAAACCACACGCAGATCCGCCCGGGCACCAGGCTCAATCGAGTCAACCGCAGCGTCTGCCTCACGAGCAATGACGGGGAGCAAGGACGGCCGCGTCTCCCCTACGACAAACGGTGCGCCAGGTTTCGCGATCCACGCCTTTTCCGTCGCGATCGCCTCCAGCGTCTCGCCGAGATACTTCTGGTGATCCATCTCGATCTTGGTGACGGCGCTGACCAGGGGCCGCACGACATTGGTACTGTCGAGCCGGCCCCCCAGGCCCACCTCTACCACGGCGATCTCGGCCCCGCGTGCGGCCATGTCGGCGAAGGCCACCACCGTGGACGCCTCGAAAAAGGTGGCACCAAGCTCCTCGATGAGCGGCTGGAGCTCAGACACCCAGGTCGCCACCGCTGCCTCGCTGATCGGGATCCGGTTCACGAGCACACGCTCGCGAAAGGAGACCAGGTGAGGGGACGTGTAGAGCCCCACCCGCCAGCCGGCTGCCATCAGCGCCTCGGCGACGAGGGTGGAGACACTCCCCTTCCCGTTGGTGCCGCCGATGTGGATCGTGGGGATGACGCGGTCCGGCCTCCCCAGGCGCTCGAGCAGCGCCTCGGTCGTGCCGAGCCCGAACTTGATGGTGGTGGTCCGGGGAAAGAGGAAGCGGAGCGCTTCCTCGTAGGTCATCGCCGGGTCACGCGGTGGCGGCGGGCGTGACGGCAGCCGACCGGTGGCCCTGCATGTGGCGAAGCAGTCGCGCCGTCGTGTCCCGGAGGGACGCCCGCGGGACCACTTCGTCCACCTGACCGTGGTCCAGCAGGAACTCCGCCGTCTGGAACCCCTCGGGCAGGTCCTGACCGATCGTCTGCTTGATCACCCGCTGGCCGGCAAAGCCGATCACGGCCCCCGGCTCCGCCAGGATGACGTCACCCTGCATGGCGAACGAGGCGGAAACGCCGCCGGTGGTGGGGTCGGTCAGGATGCTGATGTAGGGAACCGAACTGCGGTGAAGCTGGGCGATGACGGCCGACGTCTTGGCCATCTGCATCAGGGAGAGCACGCCTTCCTGCATGCGGGCCCCGCCAGAGGTGGAGACCAGGATCATGGGCGCCCGCTTGTCCAGTGAGCGGCGGGCCAGGCGGGCAATCTTCTCCCCCACAACCGAGCCCATCGAGCCACCCATGAAGGCGAAGTTCATCACCCCAAGGTTGATCGGACTCCCCTCCAGCTTCGCGGCACCGGTGAGCATCGCGTCGGGGCGGCCGGTTTTCTGCTGGGACGCCGCGATCCGTTCCGGATAGTGCTCGAAGCCGAGCGGGTCCAGCGACCGGAGGCCGGGCCACAATTCCTCCCAGGTCCCCTCATCCGTCAGCAACTCGACATAGTCGTCCGCCGAAAACCGGAAGTGGTGCCCGCACTCGGGGCAGACACTGAGGGCCTTCTCGAACTTGGCCCGAAGGTCCACATGCCCGCACGAGGGACACTTTTCCCAGGCGTCCGCCGGGATCTCGCGGCGCGCACGCAGGGACGGTCTCGGCTTTCGTTCTTTCTTGAACCACGCCATGACGGCCATTGGTAACGGGGGTGTTGGTGACAGGCATCACAACGGCTTGAATCTGGGGCCATCTTCGAAGATCCGCTAGGGCCGAATGTCTAACTCATTGCTATGTATCAGCATAGCCAGCAAGCCTCGAGTCCCATGCCACCCGGAGGAGGAGCCCGACGGCCAGGGAGCAGGTCAGCAGGAAGGAGCCCCCATAGGAAAAGAATGGCAGTGGAATGCCGGTGATCGGCATCAGGTTGACGGTCATCCCGATGTTCTCAAAGACGTGGGTGAACAGGAGACCGAGGATACCGAACGCCACCAGCGAACTGAATGGCTCGGTGGCCCGCCGCGCAATCCGGACGATCAGCAGGAAGAAGGCAAAGAAGAGGCCCAAGGCCAGGAAGACTCCCGCGAAGCCCAATTCCTCCCCCACCACCGCGAAGATGAAGTCGGTGTGCTGCTCTGGCAGGAAGGCCAGCCGCTTCTGCGGCCCCTCGGTGAAACCGGTCCCGAACAGACCCCCTGATCCGATGGCCACCTTCGATTGGATCGCCTGGTACCCGGCCCCCGCCCGGTCGAACTCGGGATTCAGGAAGGAGATCAGCCTCGCCTGCTGGTAGGGACGGAGCTTGTCCCAGACCAGAATGGCGACCACGCCCATGGCCGAGTTGACGAGATAGATCGCCACCCCTTCCAGGACGTACGGTTTCCAGAGCAGGAGCAACCCGAACAGCAGCACCATCCAGGCGCCCCACCATGACGACTCGGCGGCCAGCAGAAGGCTGATGGCCGGCGACGCGAGCAGCAGCAGGAGAGACGGTTTGGCGCCCGCCCAGAACAGCATGGCGAAGAGGACGCCGATGAAGACAATGGCACTGCCCAGATCCGGCTGCGCCATGACCAGCAGAAAGGGGATCCCCACCAGGACACAGGGGACGACCAGGTCCCTGAGGGAGTCCGGCGCTTGCCGGAGGGACGAGAGGTAGCGGGCCAGCAACAGGATGGTCGCGAGCTTGGCCAGCTCGACGGGCTGGCCGATCCGCATCCCGCCGACGGTCAGCCAGCTCTTGCTGCTCATCGCGGTACCGCCGCCGCTGCCGATGAACAGCACCAGGACCAGGAGGACGATCCCGAGCACATAGAGCCCGGGCGCGCCCCACTCGAGCAGCCGGAAGGAGGAGCGGAACCCGATGAACGCGGCGACGAGTCCCAGACCGATCCAGATCAGCTGCCGGGACCACGCGGTGGCGGCGACACTCGGTACGTCGGTCTGTCCCGCTGAGTAAAGAATGACCACCCCGAAGGTCAGCAGTGCCCCAACCACCAGCAGGAGGGGGCGGTCCAGCCCGCGGTACCTCACGGGATGACGGACCCGGAATCCGGGGCGACTATGAAGGGGAGAGGGGCCGTGTCCGCCACCACCTGGTACTGCATCGAGGCACCGCGGAGACTCGGGTCAATGCTCTCCAGGTACCGCCGGATGATCCGGGCCACGTGCGGGGCGGCGGCCGAGCCGGCCTGGCCGAACTCGGTGAACATGCCCACCACGATCTTGGGATCGTCCGCCGGGGCGTACCCGATGAACCAGCCGTGATTGTCCCCGTGTGGGTTCTGGGCGGTCCCGGTCTTGCCTGCCATGTCGATTTCCTGGTCCCGGCTGCGGGCTGCCGTACCGCTGCGCACGACCTCGATCATCGAGCGCCTCAGGATCAGCAACTGTTCCTGGGAGAGCCCGAGGTCACGCCGCAGCGCCCCAGGCCGTGGCTCC
>JBHEPH010000137.1:0-4272 GCA_046260395.1 Gemmatimonadales bacterium | reverse complement strand
GCCGACGACCTCCGCTTCATTCGCCACGCCCAGCAGATGGGATTCAAGCTCGAGGAGGTCGGGGAGCTGCTCCGCCTCAGGCGGCGCGTGGCGACTGGCGGCACCAGGGGGGTCGACGCCGTCCGGGAGGCGGTCCTGGCCAAGCGGAACGACGTCGTTCGCCGCCTGACCCAGCTGGAGGCGGTCCGGGAAACCCTGGACGGCCTCCTCGAAGCATGCGACCAGATGTGCACCGGCGCTGAACGCCCCGCCGAGTGTCCGATCTTCGAAGCCATTGACCACTCCGAGACGCCGGGCTCGATCGCCCCGGCGCCCCGGGCCACCCGGAGCGGCGGACGGGCCAGGTCCGCCAACCCTCCACCCCATCCGTGAGGAGACTCCCGATGACGACCAATTGTAGCTGCGGTTGCCTGACTGGTTGCGGCTCCGGCTGCTGCTAGTCCGAAGGTTGGATCGCCTTGGCCAGGCCAGACAGGTCACGCCGAGGTGCCTCTGACCGCAATGTTGAAAAAGGGAGCCCAACCGGGCTCCCTTCACGTTTTCCACACGCCAGGCCATCAGCATGCCCTACTAATTAACCTCAATACACAATGAGTAAACATATATCCAACAAAGAGATGCCACGTTTCCCACATTGCCACGCGCTCACCTGCTCCGATCAGCATTCGTGACGGGAACGGTTGCCTGCTTGGCCAGATACTTCCCGTACCACCCCAGAATCCTGTCATGGTAGTCCCGAAAATCCGCCTCGGTCGTCATTGGTACCCCATGCCCGCCATTGAGATAATTGACCCACGTCACCGTCTTCCCCAGCCGCCGGAGGGCGTAATACATCTCCCTGGTGTTTCCAGCCGGGACGTTATGGTCCTGGTCTCCCGTCATCAGCAGTAGTGGGGTCTTGATCCGGTCGGCATACATGACGGCCGAATGCTCGATGTACTTCAAGGGGGCTTCCCAGAGGGTCGCGCCGAGCCGGTCCTGACTCTTCTCGGCGGCGTGGATATTCCGGACTCCCAGCCGGGGGGAGTCGGTGTAGAAGCTGATGATGTCCACCTTGCCTGAGATATTGATGGCTGCCTTGAACCGGTTGGTCCGGGTGATCAGCAGGTTGGTGGCATAGCCCCCGTAGCTGGTGCCGTGCACTCCCATCCGGGTCGAATCGGCCAGCCCCATTTCCACCACTCGCGTGGCGGCCGCGTTCACCCCTTTGAGCCAGGCCTCCCACGGGTACCCGGTCTCGAAGGTCACCGATGGCTTGACCACCAGATACCCGTGGGCGTTCAGGAGCGCCGCCGTGGCGTCGAAGTTGTTGTCGAAGAAGGTCTCGTACACGATGAAGACCGTCGGGTAGCGTTGCCCCTCCCGATATCCCACCGGCAGGTGCACCACGCCGAACTGCTTCCGCCCGTCGATGTCCAGGTAGTCGAGGAGCCGGGTGGCGCCGAGCTCGCGGCCGGCGAGCTGTGGGTTGGTCTCGACCAGCCGCTGCATTCGGCGCAGTGACTCACGGCCCAGCCAGAGGTCAGCGGGTCGACCACCCTCGGCAACGTTGAGCGTGGCCGTGGCCCCGTTCTCCGAGAATCGCAGGCCGCTGTACAGCCGGTCGTCCAGGGCGACGGGCTCCAGCCGGCGGCTGGCCCGGTCATACCGGGTGAGACCACGCTCCCAACCCGCCCGACTGGCGTAGCTGAGGTATACCGCCTCGCCGCCGGCCGGCCAGGCGACGACCGCCTGACGTGGCGCCGAGCCGGCCGTGTCGATGGCCTGAAACATCTCCCGGGTCCCCGAGGACGCATCCAGGAACCAGAGGCCCTCGCTGTTCGAGACGATCAGTTCAGCACCGTCCTGACGCCAGCTCACCACGCTGAACCGCTCCCGCGCCCGGTCGCGCGCCCCGGCGGTGTCGTCTGTCACGGGCGAGCCGTTTGCGGCAGGATCTGCCACCAGCCGCGAGGTGGTGTCGTCCACCGAGGCGAGGTAGATCCGCCCTTCCCTGCCCCACGCGTAGCGCAGGCCGTCGGGCGCCCAGGACAGGGTCACGCCCTTCGTCGTCGGGAGGATGACGGTGTTCATCGTGTCGCGCCGCATCACGAGTCGCTGCTCCGTGCCGAAGATGACGTCGTAGTCCGTCTTCGGGGTGATGTCCTCGTGCCAGGTGAGGGTCACACCATCCTTCGCGAGGTTCCAGCTGCCTATGGTCGTGTCGGGCAGGAGTTCCTGCAGGCGCCCGGTTGGCAACTCCCACGCCACGACCGAGCGCTGGATCGAGCGACGGCGCAGCGATTCCCAGGCAAGGAACGGCGCCTCACTGGACTGGACGGCCACCGGCCCCGTGGTCAGCGAGTCGAAGGCGGCGCGCGCCTCCCGCCGCCAGCGCTCGGTGCGGAGGGAGAAGAGCAGCCGCGCGCCGTCCTCGCTCCAGCGCAGTTCGCTGTTCTCGGCGACATAGCGGCCGGCGGGAATCCGCACCGTGCTGGAGCGCCCGTTTCGCCGCTCCCAGATCACCGGGACGAATGCCTCACCCTGCCAGGCGAGCACGGCCAGCCGGGACCCGTCAGGGGACCAGGCGGCGCCGCGCAGGGTCCGTGGATCCGGGAAGACCGCCCGCCGTTCCCCGGTGGCTGTTTCGATCACCCAGAGCCGTACCGGTACCGCCCGGACGTACGTCGGGTCGGTATCGCGATGAAAATTGCCGGCCAGCATCGCGCGGCGCGGCTGCTCGGTCACGGCGAGCCAGGCACCATCCCGACTGAGGTCCTGGACATTCCAGCTGGTCACCGCCAGGAGGTCCTCGGCCGAGGCCAGGGCCGGGCCGGTCTCCTGGGCGGGCAACTGGGGAACGAGGAGGAGCGCGAGCAGGAGGGCCGCAGGTCGGGACATCACATCCTCCGGGTGCACGACGGGGTGGCGAGACGACAACGGGTGAGCGGGATGGGATCGCTGCTGGGGTGGTGCCTGGGTACCAGCCTGCCGCCTATCCGGCCGGCCCCCCCTCGGCCGATTCAGCCACCGGTCCCATCATCTTGGCCACCCGCTTCAGGCTCTCCGTGTTCTCCAGGACGATCCGGACGATGATCGTCAACGGAACAGAAAGGAACATCCCGACCGGGCCCCAGACCCATCCCCAGAAAACCAGCGACATGAGCACGATCAGCGGTGAGAGTCGCAATTCCCTCCCGATGACGATCGGGTCGACGAAGTTGCCGACGACGACGTTGACCGTGAGAAAGATTGCCGCCAGCCCGAGGGCCGGAGCCACGCCAAGTTGGAGCAGGGCCACCGCCACCGCCGGGACTGCGGCGATGACCGAACCGATGTTGGGCACGTAGTTCAAGAGGAACGCCAGGAGCCCCCAGAAAAGCGCAAAGTCCACCCCGAGAATCGCCGCACCGGTCCCGATGGCGAGACCGGTCACCAGGCTGATGAGCGTCTTGAGCACCAGATAGCGCTGAACCTGGGCCAGGACCACCACCCCGCTGGTCAGCCCCTGCGTGCCCGTCCCATAGACCCGCCGCAGCTTGTCGGGAATCGCGACCGACTCGGCCAGGATGAAGATCAGGAAGAGCAGGATCAGGAAGAACACCGTGGCTGCGGAGGTTACCCCGAGTGCGGCTGAGGTGGCAAAATCGATGACCCGCTCGGGCTCGAAGAAGGTGGAATAATCGCGGGGTCCAAGGTCCAGGCCCCAGGTCTGCAGTCGCGCACGGATCACCGCCTCGAGTTCCTGCACACGGGTGACATAGCCTGGAAGTTCATGCCGGAGTTCCATCGCTGTCCGCAGAACAATCCAGCTGAAGAAGGCGAGGATCGCCGCGGTGATCACACCAATGCCAAGGATCGCAAGGCCCGTCGGGAGGCGGAAACGCCGCAGGAACTGCAACGTTGGCAGGCTGACGATCGCGATGAAAACCGCCAGCGCGAAGGGCGTGAACAGCGGCGCCGCGGCACGCAGACCGGCGACCACCACGATGACCGAGGCGGTCATCACCATGTACCGGAAGACGGGGGATGCAGCGGGCGCAGGAGCGGTCAGCTGGGCCTCGGCGGTGAACGGGTGTCCCGGAATCTAGCCGGGGACACCGCGGGGTGCGGGGTCGGGTGGCGACCGGCGCCCCGCGTCCGTCCTACCGGCAGTACTCGTCCAGCTGGTCCACCCCGATCAGCACATCCCGCGGTCGGCTCTTGTTGTTGGGATTCCCGGGAGCCAGGATGCCACCGGCCTCCAGTTGGTCCAGGATGCGGGAGGCGCGGCCGTAGCCGATGGACAGGCGG
>JBHEPH010000136.1:0-4285 GCA_046260395.1 Gemmatimonadales bacterium | reverse complement strand
GTGTTTGGCCGGGCACTCGACCGCCTCCGGCTCGGCCGCGGGATCCGGATCCAGGGCGTGGATGGGCTGATGGTGCGGTACGCCCAGTGCTGCCAGCCGGTGCCGGGGGATACGGTGGTGGGCTACGTGACCCAGGGTCGCGGCATCTCGATCCACCGGGCGGACTGCCCCAACCTGCTGACCCTCAACGCCGGCGACCGCCGGGTGGAGATCGACTGGCAGGAGGTCGAGGGACAGTCCTTCGCCGTGCGGCTGGTCGTGCGAGCCGAGGACCGGAGGGGCCTCTACGCCGAACTGATGGAGGCGATCAGCCAGACGGGCACCAACATCCGCGGCGCGGACCTGCACACCAAGGATGGCTCGGCCTTCGGGACGATCTTCGTCGAGGTGGACAATTTGCCGCACCTGGCCAAGGTCCTCAAGGCGGTGCGGAAGGTGAAGGGCGTGACGGAAGTGGAACGTCGCGAGGCGCCCGCAACCGCGTAGTTATCTTTGGGGAATGCCCAATCGCTGGCTGCTCAAGACCGAACCCACCACCTACAGCTTCGACGACCTGACCCGGGACCGCCGCACGACGTGGGACGGTGTGCGCAATGCCCTGGCGCAGCAGCACCTGCGCGCCATGCGCTCAGGCGATGAAGTGCTGGTCTACCATTCCGGCAAGGACAAGGCCGTGATCGGGCGCGCCAGGGTCTCCCGATCCCCGTTTCCGGACCCCGGGGCAGGGGACCCGAAACTCGTGGCCATCGGTCTCACCGCCGGGCGCCGCCTGGCCTGTCCCGTGACGCTGACCGCCATCAAGGCGGACCCGGCGTTCCAGGCCTTTCCCCTGGTACGCCTCTCCCGGTTGTCGGTCATGCCGGTGTCCGCCGCCGAATGGACGCGGTTGCTGGCCCTGGGCGCGGGGTGAGCCGAGATGGGTGACGTTCCCTTTCTGGTCAAGGCCCCATTCGAGCCCGCGGGAGACCAGCCGCGGGCCATCGCCGAACTCACCGCCGGACTGGCGCGGGGCGAGCGCTACCAGACCCTGCTCGGGGTGACCGGATCCGGCAAGACGATGACGCTGGCGCACGTCATCGCCAACGCCGGGCGGCCGACCCTCGTGCTGTCGCACAACAAGACGCTGGCGGCGCAGCTCTACGGGGAGCTGAAGCAGTTCATGCCCACCAACGCCGTGGAGTACTTCGTCTCCTATTACGACTATTACCAGCCGGAAGCGTACGTCCCGTCCACCGACGTGTACATCGAGAAGGACGCCTCGCGCAACGAGGACATCGAGGCGCTGCGGCTGCGGGCCACGGCCAGCCTGATGGAGCGGGAAGACGTGGTGATCGTGGCGACGGTGAGCGCCATCTACGGTCTGGGCGATCCCGAGACCTACCGCCGGCACATGCTGCGCCTGGCGGTCGGGGAGGAGAAGGGCCGCGACGCGATCCTGCAGGACCTGGTCGGCATCCAGTACCATCGCAACGACGTGGCCTTTGAACCCGGCAGCTTCCGGGTGCGCGGCGACACGGTGGAGATCTATCCCGCGTACGAGGAGCAGGCGGTGCGGGTGGAGCTCTGGGGCGACACCATCGAGCGGATTTCCAAGATCCACCCGCTCACCGGCGACACCATTCAATCGGTGCCGCGCTGCGCCATCTTTCCGGCCACCCACTTCGTCACCGAGCGCCCCTCGGTGGAGCGGGCGGTGGGGGCGATCCGTGGGGAGCTGCGGGAGCGGCTGCACGAGTTCCGCACCGCGGGCAAGCTGCTCGAGGCGCAGCGACTCGAATCGCGCACCAGCTTCGACATCGAGATGCTGCTGGAAATCGGCACCTGCCCCGGCATCGAGAACTACGCCCGCCTGATCTCGGGCAAGCCGCCCGGCTCCCGTCCCTCGTGCCTGTTCGACTATTTCCCCGAGGACTTCCTCGTGGTGGTGGATGAGTCGCACGTGACGCTGTCGCAGATCGGTGGGATGTTCAACGGAGACCAGGCCCGCAAGACCACCCTGGTGGAATACGGGTTCCGGCTGCCCTCCGCGCTCGACAACCGGCCGCTGCGTTTCGACGAGTTCATGGCGCTCTCCCCGCGGATGATCAATGTGTCCGCCACCCCGGGGGACCTTGAGCTGCAGCTGGCCGGCGGGGTGGTGGTGGAACAGGTGATCCGCCCGACCTTCCTGGTGGACCCCGAAGTCGAGGTCCGGCCGGTCACGGGACAGGTGGACGACCTCCTCGGCGAGATCCGGCTGCGGGTGGCGCAGCGCGAGCGGGTACTGGTCACGACGCTGACCAAGCGGATGTCGGAAGACCTCACCGACTACCTCCAGCAGGCCGGGGTGCGGGTGCGCTACCTCCACAGCGACATCGACGCGATCGAGCGTGTGGAGATTCTCCGCGGCCTCCGCCTGGGCGATTTCGACGTGCTGGTGGGCATCAACCTCCTGCGGGAGGGGCTGGACCTGCCGGAGGTGTCGCTGGTGGCGATCCTCGACGCCGACCAGGAAGGGTTCCTGCGCTCGGATCGCGCCCTGATCCAGACCTGCGGCCGCGCGGCACGGCACCTGAACGGCCGGGCGATTCTCTACGCCGACCGGATCACCGGCTCGATGCGGCGGGCGCTGGATGAGATGGATCGCCGCCGCACGCTGCAGGTGGCCCACAACCAGGAGCATGGCACCGAGCCCCGCTCGATCGTGAAATCGCTGGATGAAGTGCGTCTGGCCACGCACGTGGCCGATGCCCGCACCGAGAAGGTCCAGCCGCGATCCGGCTCCGCCGTGCCGGCGGCGCCACCGGACCTCCACGACCCCGTGCAGCGGGCAGCCGCCATCAAGGCACTGGAACAGCAGATGAAGCTGGCGGCGGCCAACCTCGAGTTTGAGATGGCCGCGCTCCTGCGCGACCAGATTGCCGACCTTCGGTCGGTGGATGCGCCGAATGTGCGCCGCGAGTGGCACGCGAAGCCGCGGCGGCGGATATGAACGGCCGCTTGACCGAGGCCGAACTGAGGGTGGCCGGCGAGCAGCTCGGACGGAGGCTGCCGCCCGGCGCGGTGGTCTGGCTCGAGGGGGAGCTCGGGGCGGGGAAGACCACGCTGGCCCAGGCGATTGCCAGGGGGCGCGGGGTCCGGATCGGCGCCACGAGCCCGACTTACGGCCTTGTCCACCACTACGAAGGCGAGCGAGGACCGGTGTACCATGTGGACTGCTACCGCTTGCGCCGGCCGGAAGAGGCGGGTGACCTGGACTGGGCGACGATTTCCGCCGGCGACCTGCTCCTGATCGAGTGGCCCGAGCGGGCCGGCGACTGGGCGGTGCCGCCCACGGTGCGTGTCAGCCTTTCGCATGGCGAGGACGACGCAGCGCGACTGGTGGCGACCCGATGATTGCCCTGGCGATTGACGCGGCCACCGACCGGTTGTCCGTGGCGCTTGCCGCGGCCGATGGCGCGGTGGCCGAGCGGCACCTCGTCGGCGCGCGCGCCCATGCCCGCAGCCTGATCCCGATGATCGACGAGCTGTTGCGCGCGGCCGGGGCGGGCTCGCCCGCGGGCATTAGCCGGGTCGTGCTCGCCGATGGCCCAGGGAGCTTCACGGGCCTCCGCGTGGCCGCAGCGGTGGGGAAGGCGCTGGTGCGCGCCGGCTCCGCCCAGCTGCTGACCGCGCCATCGCTCCTCGGCCGGGCCTGGACGGCGCGCGCTGGCAGACCGGGGCTGGTCCTCTCGGCCTCCTCCGCACTCCGCGGCGAGATCTACGCGGGCTGGTATGACCTGGCACCCGACCGAACCGTGCAGGTGGTCCAGGAGGCCGTGGCGATGGGGTTCGACGCCGTTCGCGCCGGCCGCCGGCCCGAGTGCATCGTCGGCGACGCGTCCGACGGGATGCTTGAAGCGCTCGCCGCACACTGGGGCGTGACCCTTGTGTCCCGAGAGGAGTCGCAGGCCGATGCCCGTGGACTGCTCGAGCTGCTGGCCGTGCCGGGTGCGGTATCGGTCGTCGGGGCGCCGGATCGCTGGGAACCGACCTACGGCCGTCCGGCCGAGGCGCAGGCCAAGTGGGAGCGTGAGCATGGCCGTCCCCTTTCAGATTCGACCGGCCACCCCGGCTGACGTTCCGGCGCTCCTGGCGCTGGAACGACTCTGCTTTCCCGACCCGTGGTCCGAGCGGGGGATCACGGAGTCGCTGGAGCCCCCCAACGGGGGGGGGCTGGTGGCGGAATCGGGCCGTGGGATCATCGGCTACCTGATCACCCGGGAGGTGGGCGGATCGGGAGAGATCTTGAATCTTGCCATAGCCC
>JBHEPH010000135.1:0-4309 GCA_046260395.1 Gemmatimonadales bacterium | reverse complement strand
GACCAGGGCCAGGACAGCTACGGCGCCCAGGAAACGGGTGGAAAGATGAGTCATAATCTGCTCCGTGAGGGGGTTCGGGCCACGGGAGTGCTCCCGGGCGCCTCATCCCTTAGACGACTGGTGGGGGCAAATGATAACATCGGGACCGGCCTCCGGGGTTACCGGATCCCGAAGTTTACCCGCTGTCCGACCAATATCGGCACCGGGCATCCCCGGACCTTGGCGGGGTTGAACCTCCCCCGTTCGATCGCCCTGGCCGCCGCCTCCGCGAACTGGCGGAACTCACCACCCACGATCTGCATACTCCCCGGGACCGGTCGTCCGTCAATCCCCACGACGAACAGGAGATCGACCACATCCTCGGCGCCAGCCCGCAGCCCGCCAACCGGGTAGCGAGGCTGGGGGATCTCAATGACCGAGACTGGTGTATCGGCCACGATCATGGGAAGGGTCAGCCGCACAAGCCCGACACCATTCTCCCTGGGGGGTTCCCACGAGGCCAGTCGCAGCACGATCCGGCCACGGTCCCAGCTCCGCCCCGGCGGGGCCGCCGGGAAGGCTCGGGCCGAATCAGCGCGGTGCACCGCAGCCCTGATGGCCTCGTTCAGTTCCACCGACTGGGTGGCCACCTGAACGAGGGAATCGCGCAGCCTGCCCTCGGGGGTCAAGTGGAAGACGATCTCTGAGTGGAGGCCGCTGCCCAGTACGTCGGTGGTTGACGGGGCACCGCTCAAGGGTGGCCGGACTCGCGACCAGAGCGGCAGCGAAACCAGGGAGGGTGCTTCGAAATGGTCCCGGATGGACTGCGCGGCGAAGATGTGATGGTGCAGTTGTTGGGGCGGTGCCCCGCGGCCCGGCGTCGCCAGGAGGCCGATGGCCACCGGGGTCGGCCGAGTAACCGCCACCGTGTCGAAACTGCACGCGGGGGCCCCACCCTGGGCCTCGGCCCGCCACGGGGCAGCGAGGAGGAGTGAGAGCGTGACCGTTCGCTTGACCATGTGGAGCCGGCGGAACATGCCGGGAAGCTACGATGTTCGGGTTTCGCGGTCGAGGGGGGGCGACCCTCACTCCGGGATCACTGTCACCCACTCCTCATCCGTTTGTCATGTTGCTGTAATCTCGGGGACGTAGTGTGAAGATTGGGGGCGCACATGTACCGCACCTGTCTCTTCTGCAAACACGACCTGGGCACCAACGAGGTGCTGGAAATGATGCCGGTCGGCCGGCGCGTGGCGTTCGACGCGACGCGCGGCCGGCTCTGGGTGGTCTGTCCCCATTGCGCCCGGTGGAGCCTGACGCCCCTCGAGGACCGGTGGGAGGCGATCGAGTCATGCGAGCGGCTGTATCGTGGCACGCGCCTGCGCCTGGGGACCGACGAGGTCAGTCTGGCACATCTGCCCGGCGGGCTGGAACTGGTGCGGGTCGGCAAGCCGCTGCGCCCCGAGCTGGCGGCGTGGCGGTTCGCGGGGCGCCTGCCCGGCCCGCTGCAGCGCGCGGGACACTGGCTGCATCGCGAGCTGACGCGGACCATCGCAGGCCCCTCGCGAATCCTGCACCAGATTCCGCGGACCCTCCTGGCCATCCGCTACATCCGCCGGGATGACGTGACACGTGTCCTCTGGCGGCCGCCGGGCGATGGCAGGCCATGGGGAGTGGAGCGGCAACTGCTCGACGTGGAACCCGACCTCCCGGCGGGAGCCACCTCCCTTCACGCGGAGATCCTGCCGGGTCAGCGGTTCCTGGGGGAGGAGCGGTTACGGATAGCCGGACTGGCGCTGACAGAGCTGAACCGGGGCGCGGCAACCCCCGCGCGCGTGCGGCATGCCCTGGAATGGCTCGACACCTTCGGCAACCCGTTTGCGAGTGACGAGGTGGAGGGTGAGGGACTCCTGGCGCCGGATGGGCCGGAGGTCGCCGATTCACCGGCGCTTCGGCACCCGGCATTCCTGGCCGACCTCGATCCCGCCGTGCGGCTGGCCATGGAAATGGCCTCGCACGAGGCGGAGGAGCGGCGTTTCATGCAGGGGGAACTCTGGCGGCTTGAACGCGCCTGGCGTGACGCCGAAGAGGTCGCCGCCATCGCCGACAGCCTGACAATTCCGGAGTGGGTTGGGGAGTGGATGAGAGCGAGAAGTTGGAAGTGAGAAGCGAGACGTGAATGGGCCAACTCCAAGCACGTTCTTTGCTCATCACTTCTCACTTCTCACTTCTCGCTCCTCCCTTCCCACTGCGCTTGCCAGCGCCCGCATCTCACGCAGTCGGGTCAGATGGGCGTGCACCTCGGGGACCCCGGTGGCCGCCAGCATGGAGCGAACGTTCTCAGCCCGGACCCCTCCGCCCGCGATGATCCCGATCCGTCCGCGCGCCGCGTGGACCAGGGTGCGGAGCCTGTCAGCTCCCGGGGGGGCGGTCGGGGCCCCACCCGAAGTCAGGATCCGGTCCACGCCGAGCAGGACCAGTTCCTCCAGGACCGCCAGTTGATCGGGTACCCGGTCAAAGGCACGGTGAACGGTTACCGTCAGGCCCCTCGCGGCGGCCATCAGGCCCCGCATTGCCGGAACATCCAGCGATCTGTCCCGTCCGAGCACGCCACACACGACACCGTCGGCGCCGGCGTGGCGGGCGGCCGCAATCTCAGTGTGCATTCGGTGCAGGGCCATGGCGTCACAATAGAAATCGCCGCGGTCGTGCCGGATCATGACGTGGAGGGGCAGGGAAGTCGCCGCCCGCACGGCGCTGATTCGTCTGGCCGGTGGGGTCAGCCCCCCGGTGGCGATCCTGGCGCAGAGCTCCAATCGGTCGGCTCCCGCCTGTTCCGCGTGCCGGGCCTGGGAAACCGAGGTGACGCAGGCCTCGTAGAGAGTGGTCATGGCTGCCGGAAGCATACCATGGGGCGGCCGCTGATCCATCGCGTGCCTTGACAGCCCCGGTCTTTCCACCGATCCTCCTTGTTCCCCAATGTGTTCCCCAATGTCTTCTCTTGCATGAGGTTATACATGAACGTCAGGTCAATTGCCCGCTGGTTCCTGGCCCTCCCGCTGCTGCTCGCTCCCGTCGCGGCCTCTGCGCAGGCCGCAGACCCCCGGGTCGGGCTGCGGGCGGGATGGATGGACGCCGAGTCGGCCGCGTCCAACATGCGGCTGGTCAGCAACACGCCGCGCCCCGAGCGGTTCTACGTGCCGGGGAACCCCGGTGACTTCTTCACCGCCAACTCCGACCTGGCCTTCCGGGGCAACCTGGTCTTTGTCGGCAACTTCTCGGGATTCCAGATCTTCGACGTGAGCGATCCGGCCGCCGTCCGGCTGCGCACCGCGGTGGTCTGTCCCGGCGGCCAGGGCGATCTCTCGGTCCACGGCAACCTCCTCTTCATGTCAGTCGAAATGCCGAACGGGCGCATTGACTGCGGCACCGACGGCGCCATGGGTGGCCCGCCGAGCCCGGATCGATTCCTCGGCGTGCGGGTCTTCGACATCAGCAACATTGACCGGCCCCGCCAGGTGGCGGCGGTCCAGACCTGCCGCGGGTCCCACACCCACACGCTCGTCACCAGCCCGAACGATTCCGACAACGTGTATGTCTATGTGCAGGGTGCTGCCGGCGTGCGGCCGGCCGCCGAGCTCGCGGGCTGCGAAGGCGGGCGCCCGGACCAGAACCCCAACACGGCGCTGTTCCGGATCGAGGTCATCCAGGTACCCTTGGCCGCACCGCAGGACGCCCGGGTGGTAGGCGCGCCACGGATCTTTGCGGACCGCGGAACCGGTGCGATCGCCGGGCTCTGGGCTGGCGGGCCGCATGGCGCGGGCACGCAGGAGACGGCCGTGACCGACCAGTGCCACGACATCACCGTCTACCCTGAGCTGGGCCTGGCGGCCGGCGCCTGCTCGGGCAATGGCATCCTGCTCGACATCGCGGACCCGGCCAACCCGGTCCGCATTGATGAAGTGGTGGACCCGAACTTTGCCTACTGGCATTCCGCCACGTTCAACAACGACGGGTCGTCGGTGATCTTCACCGATGAGTGGGGTGGTGGCATGGCGCCGCGCTGCCGCGCGGAAGACCCCAAGACCTGGGGCGCCAACGCGCTCTTCCACCTCACGGACCGCAAGCTGGAGTTCGCCGGCTACTACAAGCTGTCCGCGCCTCAGACCGATGCCGAAAACTGTGTGGCACACAACGGCTCGCTGGTGCCGGTGCCCGGGCGCGACATCATGGTGCAGGCCTGGTACCAGGGTGGCATCTCGGTGTTCGACTTCACTGACCCGGCCAACCCGTTCGAGATCGCCTTCTTCGATCGTGGCCCCGTCAGCGC